>NSIF01000001.1 GCA_002737665.1 Flavobacteriales bacterium
TCATAGAGGCGCGGAGCAATTCGTTGCCTCTTTTTGATTTTAATTAATCTCGAAATATTTCAGTTCCAATTTTACGCCGTCATAAACGGCATAACTGTTGTATTTTAACCAGTCGCCCAGATTAATGTATCGTGAATTTAATCCTGCTTCTTTATCTATTGGAAGATGCCTATGTCCAAACACAAAATAGTCGTAGTGTGTTTTTTTTAATGTCGACTTACAGAACTGCATCTGGTATTCTTTTTCATCACCGTTGTAAGTATTTTGATTTTCTTTTTTTTCATACCCTTTCCCAGAGAAATAATTGGCAAGCCATAATCCAAAATTGGGATGAAAACGAGAATAAATCCATTGAAGAATTTTATTACGAAAGCCAGCTTTCATGAACTTATACATTCCTTCACCTGAACCTAGTCCATCGCCGTGTCCTATGTAAAATTTCTTGTTATTCCATACTCTTTCAATAGGGTCATGGTAAATTTTTACTCCACATTCATCCGATAAATAACCAAATAGCCAAACATCATGATTACCTGAAAAAACATGTACTTGAATTCCAGCATCTGTAAACTCTGCAATCTTTGCGAGTAACCTAACAAATCCTTTAGGAACGACTCTCTTGTATTCAAACCAAGCATCAAAGATATCACCAACCAAAAATAACTCATCACAGTCGCCTTGAATTGTATTCATCCATCTTACAATTCGTTTTTCACGCTCTACACTAGTAGCATGGTCAGGCGCTCCGAGATGAAAATCGGATGCGAAATATATTTTTCCTTGACGTTCAATCATTATTGGAGGTCTATGTTTTTAATAAGTTGAAATGGATTCAATTTATTTAAATTAAGTTCAAACCGAATTAAATTAGGAAACTTAATGCCATTCGCTAAATTATAATCTTTTACGTCTGGAGAAATTAATAAAGGAATATAAATAAAACATGGTCCCAATACAAGTTGAATTCCCGCTCCGTATGCTGTTAGGATGTTCTTATTCGCAGAAACGTTGTAAGGGTTGGTGTTGCATACTCCGAAATCGCCATAAAAATTAATAATACTAAGTAGTTTGTTTTTGAAGGGCATTGGGAGCGTAAAGTTAAGAGCGGTCAGCCACGAATTGCTTTGTCCCGATGTAGAGAAAACTTTAAACCCACCATCTTCAGTTATCATCTGGTGTGAAAGAAGTCCGCTCGTTTCGCTTCTTCCCAATAAAATATTGTCAAATAAATAATCTTGCATTCCAAAATTATTTCCTGAAGTGCCCCAACTACTCATGCGAAAACGATAATCTCCAGTGCTTGTGTTTCCTAAAAATGTACCAGCAAATACTCTGATATTAATTATTTTTTTGGCGTTGATGTTGATTTTGTAATTTCCGGTAGCTTGTAATTTATTCATAAAATCACCGCTCTGAAATTTCACCAAAAAATTATATGCATTCAGGGCACGTTTATTTTTAAATAGGTACGATACTTCATAAAAAGTTCTTTCCACATTACCTACAGACCAAGTGCTGCCACCATCTCGATCGTACGTTTCATCTATTTTATTTGTTTTTAAGTACACTGCCCTTAATAATATTTGTTGTGAAATTGGACTTCGGGCATAACTTTTTTGGATGTCAAAATTTATTTCTGGCGCAATTTTTATAAAGCCCAATCTTTTATTTAATTCTCGACCGCCAATAGGTAAATCAGCGCTTTGGATTTTGTAAAAATTATATTGATTTGCATTTACACCGATACAAATATTTCGAAAAACATTTTTTGGGTAAATAGTGTAGCTCGCATCCGCATGTCCAACTAAACTTTTATCTCCTGAACTATACATGGGCATAGCACACCATTCCAATTTTTTTCCGGGCATCACATGATTGTAAATGGCAGCGCCTACCATGAACTTGTCATAGCTGTTGAATCCAACTGTTGGCATCCAAAATAGTTGTGTTCGTTTAGGGTTATCTAAACTTCCAGCCAGTTGAATTTTTAATGGTTCTACCTTTCTAAAAATTCCATGTGTATAAATTGTATTGTTTTTGCGATTGACCTCTGGCATTTTTCCCAATTGGTCAATACTAATTTCATCATAGTCTCCTTTTGGAAATAGCAAGCCTGCTTTTCCAGTGAAACCTTCGTACCAAATTGTATTTACAACTATTTTATTCTTCATTGCTTGAACACAAACAGGTCCTTTGATCTCACCCGTATTTTTTACCATTACAAGAATTTCGTCTTTTAATTTTTTTTCTGGATCATTTATTTTTGGAACATGACAGATTTTATAATCCATCTGTTTAGTAGTCTGAATGAGATCTTCAAAAAACCAAGAAAGATTTTTTCCACTTGTCTGTTCAAAAACAGCACGAATGTCTTCTGGCATCGGATGTTTCCAATGCCATTTATCAAAATAGGTTTGGAAACAATTATCATATAAAGAATCCCCAAGATAGGTACGGAGATAATCAAATACAACGGCACTTTTCATATACATTATTGTTCCATAATTGAGAGAAACAAAATCTTTAGAATGCGTTTCAATTGGCTGATCGGAATTTGTTTTAGCACAAAAAGTATATCCTAGATAATATTGAGCACTTCGTTTATACTGTGCAAGGTCAAACATTTTTGTTAATTTGGTTGGAACTTCTAAAAGTGCACGTTTAGGATATTTGGTTTCCACATATCGCAATTCGTTGGCAGAATTAATTCCTTCATCCATCCATCCATGTACACGTTCATTGCTTCCAAGCATTCCGTAAAACCAATTGTGTCCCACTTCATGGGTAATGACAATATCTAACAGCAATGGAGTTGGTGCAGCTCCAATAACAGTTATGTTTGGGTATTCCATTCCTCCACCCGCGCTCAATGCTCCATCTACTGCAGTGCAAACATCGTAGGTGTAATCGCCATTCCATTTTGAATAATAAAAGAGCGCGTCATTTACATATGCAATAGCATCTTTCCAAACGTTTGCATATTGATTGGTGTACATCACCCAAGTAGTTACTTTATTTTTTGTATGAGGAAGTTCTACCTCACCTTTCAATACATGGTATCGTTTATCACAAAACCACGCGAAATCATGAATGTGTGATTGCCGATAGTGCAAAGTTTTTGTTTGCTTCGAGGAAGCAGGAAATGAATCGTTTTTTGTATCATATTTGTTGATGAGTTTCGTGGCACTTGCTATAGAGTCCATAAACAATACTTCTTCTGGGTTGTCAATTAAATCACCGGTTGATCCCAACACATAATTTTTGGGAATTGTGATGAATACATCGAAAGTTCCGAATTCCGAATAAAATTCTCCTTGAGTTAAATAAGGAATCTCTTGCCAGCCATTTTTGTCATAGACAGCCGGTTTTGGATACCATTGTGTAATTTGATATTGCTGATCGATGTGTCCAAGTCGTGAAATTTTTCCACTTGGAAGTTTAACATGAAAAGGAGTTGTGATTTCAATTTGACTTCCAGATTGTAAAGGTGAATTTAAAATAATTTTTCCAATATCAGGATTTCCTTCTACGTAATCAAACTTTACCGTTTGTCCATCAACTTTGAAATCAAGACTATCGATGTAGCCCCGATCTTTCGTAGCTGCATAATTGAAAAATAAATTTCCATCTTCTTTAAGTTGCTTAGCAAGTGCAGTTTTGGTGCTTTTATAGGCATTCGGCCACAGGTGCATATAGATGAATGAAAGGGCATCGGGAGAATTATTTTTATAAATAATTGTTTCAAATGCATTTAATTCATGTTTGGTGTCATCTAAAGATACACGAATGGTATAGGCCAAATCCTGTTGGAAATAGGACTTTTGAGCAGTAATAAAATTACTTGAAAGTAGGATTGCAAGCAGAAGAACATTGTATTTCATATCAGCAAATTAACAATTAAATTATTTCTCTTTAAAAATTTCAGCAAGCTTTTTGGTCAATGCTTCTCCATGTAAGTCGCGTGCTATAATTTTTCCAGATTTGTCTAAAAGTACTGTGGTAGGAATTTGACTAATTCGGTACAGCTCTTTCATTGGTGTTTGCCATTGTAATAAATCGCTTACATGATTAGGCCAAACCAATCCCAATGATTTTATTCCATCTACCCATAAATTCTTGTCGCTGTCAAGGGAAACACTGAAGATTTCAAATCCTTGCTTATTGTATTTTGTATAATGTTTTATAAGTGTAGGAAGTTCTACTCTACAAGGCCCACACCAAGTAGCCCAAAAATCGATTAAAACAATTTTGTTTTTTAGTGACGAAAGTTTTCTTGGTGCTCCAGTTGGGTCACTCAGAATTATATCGGGTGGTGTTTGACCAATGCAATAAGGACGTTCCCGTTCAACATAATTTCGAAGCATTTTTACATTGGGTACATCTTTGTATTTTATTTCTAATGTATTTATTGTTTTTTCATAATAACTAAAGTTGATATATGGTTTTAACAATCGTAATCCAGCAATATTTGCGAATGAACTGGAGTCTTGGTCAATAAAAGCATGCATGAAACTTACTCCATCCTCTTCAATTTTATTTAATTTAGTTTGTGCTGTGTCGAATAATGGTCCAAATTGTTGATCCAATTTTTTCATTTTAACACTGTCACTTTTCTGAAACATGCTAATTTGGAATTGAAATGTTTGTTGGAGAGAATCTAAATAATTTGTAATTGGGGTTCGTTTTTTTTCAATATTAATTATGAATTTATTCAATTCCTCAAAACGTGCTGATTCTTTCGATCCATCAGTTTTCCAAGTGTAACCTAGGTTTTTAGCATCACCTTTTATGTTAATTGTATCACCAGGTTCAATGATCATTACTGCAAACTGTTGTGTTGTTTTTCCTACATTAATGTTATAAAATCCTTTCTTATTTATTTGAGTATGAAAGGTAAAGGAACCGTCGATTTCTGCTATAGCGGAATCAATTACTTCAAATTCTGGTTTATTGACATCGACAATAAAAAGGGTGTCGCCTGAACAATTAGAAAAATTACCAGTGATTACAACATTTCCTTTTTTAATATTATTTCCGCAAGAAGTAAAAAACGCAATGGAAACCGTTACAATTAATATTATTTTTTTCATTTTATTGAAATTTAAAAAACGAATTAGATTTTGTAGGTTATGATTTAATAGTTTGTTACTTATTGAATCTCCGTATCATCCTGAAGTACTTTTTTGAGTAATTCACTTGTGGCCTTAGGATCAGCTTTACCTTTAGATAGTTTCATGACTTCACCCATAAACAAGCCAAGCAAATTCACTTTTCCATTTTTATATTCCAAAACTTTTTCCGGGTATTTCCCAATGGCCTCCTTAATCATCTCAAGTAAAGCATCGGAGTCGGACTCTTGAACAAGATTTTGCTCTTCTGCAATTGCTAATGGTGATTTAGTTAGTTCTTTTGTCATTATTGGAAATAGGCGTTGACTCGCCATTGCAAAAGAAATTTTCCCTGAATCGATAATGGCAATTAATTCTGCGAGACGTTCTGCAGCAATTGGAAATTGGGAAATGTGTAAACCATTTTCATTTAGGAAAGACTTTACGGGACCCATTACCCAATTGGCTGCCGCTTTTGCATTGTTTGTGTGTTTCAAAACATTTTCAAAAAATAATGCAATTTCTTTTGCGTCAGTAAGCACACCCGCATCATACATTGTCAATCCAAGTTGTTTCGTGTATTTAGCAATTAACTCGGCAGGTAAAGGAGGAAGTGCTGCTTTTACTTTTGCTATTTCTGCAACTGTTATTATTACTGGCTGCAAATCGGGCTCTGGAAAATACCTGTAATCATTTGCCGCTTCTTTGCTTCGAAGAGAAGAGGTTGTTCCAGTCATTGCATCAAATCCACGCGTATCCTGATCAACAATTTCTCCATTTTCAATTAAATCAATCTGACGTATAATTTCATGTTCAATCGCTCTTTTTACATTGCTAATTGAATTCATGTTTTTTACTTCCACTCTTCTTCCATATTCTTTTGCATCCTTCAACATCACAGAAACATTCGCATCGCAACGCAAAGAACCTTCTTCCATATTTCCATCACAAATGTCGAGGTAACGTACTAGTCGGCGGATTTCAGTCAAATATTTATACGCTTCATCTGAACTTCTTAGGTCAGGTTCACTTACAACTTCTAACAACGCAACACCTGCTCGATTTAAATCAACAAGTGTTTCATCAGGAACTACATCGTGCATGCTTTTCCCGGCATCTTCTTCCATGTGAATACGAGTGATGCCGATGCGTTTTTCAGTTCCATCGTTTTGTTTGATAAAAATAAAACCATCGTTACAAATTGGAGTTTTATCCTGTGTAATTTGATATCCTTTCGGAAGATCGGCGTAGAAATAATTTTTACGTGCATATTCGTTCCGCTCACGAATTTTGCAATTTGTTGCAATACCAAGCCTAATTCCAAATTCAATAACACGTTTATTTGTAAAGGGCAAAGTGCCAGGAAGTCCTAGCGTAACAGGACTAACCAATGAGTTTGGTAAGGCACCATATTCTGCGGCATCACTGGAGTAGGCTTTGCTATTTGTAAGCAATTGTGCGTGTACTTCTAGTCCTATGACGGCTTGGTATTTATCGTAATTCTTATTATTCATTTGTTATGCGATTTCTTTTATTCTTTTTTCATTAGGAATGAAAACGATTACGCATTTTTAATTAATTCTTTATTTTAAGATAAAGGACTATTTTGTTTTTGCAAGTTTGCAATTGCCTGAAAAAGTTTGGCCTTCTACTTTTAGTGTATAAATTCCTGGTAGTAATTCTTCCGCAGGAACTTCGAGTATTGCTTTTCCATTCGGCATTTGTGATTTATTTTGAATTACTAATCTCCCAGCATTATCAAAAATGGAGTATTGAATAGTTTGAGCAGTTGTTAGATTTATTGAAAGACAAAAATTAGTGTTAAATGGATTAGGGTATGCATCAACGAAGTTATTGATATCAAAAAGTTGCTCGTTAGTACTTGCTATTGCAGCTGAAATATCTAAAGTATATAATCCATTTTGCATATCGGCAGCAAGCAAAATCCCACTTGGTAAAAAAGGATCAGCACCCCAGCAGCCATGGTAGGCCTGTGTATAATTGGGAAAATTAATTAAGGTGTCGGTGTCAAAGTATCCTGCCAAAACACAATTCGAAGGATTCGAAATGTTGTAAAGTTGAATACCATCTGTATAATTTGCAGCAATTAAAAAATCATTTCCTAAAATATACGGATTGTGTGGAGTATTTCCAGTGTGAGATCGAAATATCTGATTCATTGTTACATTTCCCATATTGGAAACATCCAATGATTTGATTCCCATCCCAACGGGCACCTCATCCATAAAAATTAATGTTCTCCCATCTGATGATAAAAAACTACTGTGATTGTATCCTGATTCCGGATAATTAGTAAGTACTGCTAACTGGGTGAATTGCTGGTTGGTTGTACTATTGAATTTGTAAATTCCCAATCCGCCAAAACCACAGGATGCGTATACCGTATCATTACGTACAAACATATCGTGTACTTGTTGAACCGAAGGATAGTCTTGATCAATTGTCCGCAATAGTGGTGGATTTATTGGGTTAATACTTAAATCGTAAACAGCCATTGGATAGTAAGTGTTATTGGAAAGAGTAACACTTCCACCATAAAGTTTGTCGCCATCAATAAAAATAGTATGACATTTTTCAAATAATGTGTTGTCATTTCGCACAACATGTACAGAGTCGGGTAGGTAGGACATATCTGCAATAATAAAACTATTAGGAGCATTGTCGTCACTTACGATATAGCAGTACTGGTGCCAAGTTTTAATTTCATGCCAAATTAAATTTCCATGTGTTGCGGGAATGTAATCGCAGGCAACGAGCGCTGTTGGATTGGTGACATCCACAAATTGAGTTCCTGTTGAAGTTCCTATAATTGCATATTCGCGGTTTGTTGTGGTGTCTTTCCAGCCACATACACCTTGGTACTTGATTCCATAAACAGGTTCAGCAGGTTGTGTTGGGTTGTTCCAATTTCCTAATAATGAAATATTTTGAGATTGATAATTTTGTGCTTGTAAAACAAATGGCGTGAGCATTAATAGTATTAGAATTTTTTTCATGTTTTTTGTTTTTGTGAATTTAAAATAAAATAGTAGTCCTTACAATTGTTTGATTATTTCTTTTATTATCAGTGTCATTTTCTTTTCTGCAATTTCTGCAACTTTCTGGACTTCTGCATGGGACACTTCTACAATTTTACCTGGTACGCCGAGGTCTGTAATAACTGACATTGCAAATACAGGAATTCCCATATGGCGAGCTGCGATTACTTCTGGAACGGTACTCATGCCAACTGTATCCCCACCAATATTTCGAACGTATTTATATTCTGCTGGTGTTTCAAAGGTGGGGCCACTCATGCCGACATAAATTCCATAGACAACCTTAATCTTTAATTCTTCAACAATTGTTTTGGCTAAGGCAATCATTTTATGATCATAGGGTTCACTCATATCAGGAAAACGAGGTCCAAATCTTTTGTCATTTGCGCCAATCAGTGGATTTCCAGGGAATAAATTAATATGATCAGTTTGAATCATTAAATCTCCAATTTCAAAGTCGGGATTTACTCCGCCACTTGCATTTGAAACAAACAATCGTTGTATTCCTAATAGTTTCATTACGCGAACTGGAAAAATAACTTGTTGTAGCGTATAGCCTTCGTAGTAGTGAAATCGACCTTGCATAGCAACTACATTTTTACCTGAAAGTTTACCGAAAATTAATTTTCCGGAATGTCCTTCCACAGTAGAAATTGGGAAATTTGGAATTGATTCGTAAGGCAAAATATACTCAGCTTCAATTTCATTCACTAAACCGCCGAGACCTGTACCAAGAATAATTCCAAATTCTGGAGCAAAATTATTTGTTTTCTGTTTTATAAATGTTGCAGTTGAATCTATGAGTTCGTACATAATTATTTATTTGTTGGTTAAAACCAATTGCGTCTTGGTCTTGAAATGCAACTTCAATTGGCAAGTAATAAATTGGAAGTTCTGCAAGATAGTCAGCAAGTATTGGATTTTGCAAACGCATCGCATCTTTTTCTGTTGTAATTATAATTTTTTTGTCATTTTTTATAGTTTCGTATACTTCTTTTAATTCCAATATTTCAGCGGTTTTAAATTCATGATGATCGCTGAAACGCATAGGTAGTAATGCCGCCACTTTATCCTTTAGAAAATATTCTAACGGTTTGGAGTTGGCAATACCTGTTAGTAATACGACAGAATAATTTGTCTCAGTAAATGTGGATAGTGAAAGCACTTTCTTATCCAATTTATTTTCAATCGGCATTAAATTCCCATATACAATTTTAGAAAAATAAATTTTTTGATGAGGTTTTAATTTTATTTCTTGAATAATTCTTTTCCTTTCCAGAGGAGAAAAAAAATCAGGGGTTTTACTTACCACAATGATGTCAGCTCTTTTCATACCCGATTTTGGCTCACGCAAATACCCTGTTGGCAACATGTAATCCTTATAAAAGAGTGCTGCGTAATCAGTCAGTAAAATTTGCAGACCAGGTTTAATGCTTCTGTGTTGAAAAACATCATCTAATAAAACAACGTCTAAGAAAGGAAAATTTTGAATCAATTGTTTCACTCCATTGACACGATTTGCATCCACCGCTACAGGTATTTCAATTGGAAAACGATTGCGAAATTGTTTTGGCTCATCTCCAATTTCTGAAGCAGTACTCGTTGTTGCTGCTTGCTGGAAGCCAGTTGTTTTACGTCCGTACCCACGACTTAATGTTGCAACTTTATAATGTGGGTGTAAAAGATTAATCAAGTATTCAATGTGTGGGGTTTTGCCAGTTCCTCCAGCGCTGAGATTTCCAACTCCAATGAGGGTGACCTCTTTAAATTCTGTTTTGGATAACACAGAAAAGTTGAAAAGTAGATTGCGGATAAGCATAGCAATGCCATACAAAAAAGACAAAGGCCAGATTAATAGTCGGAACAACTTCATTCCATACAAAATTAGTCAAAACAGATTGGATTTAAGTCCCATTTGATTTGGAAACCCTAAAACATTAATTCTCCTTTTGGGACTTGTTTTTTTTAGTTTGTTTTGTGCTTTGGTATTTATGCCTATTTCCGTTAATTTTGATTTTTATTTTCTACAATTCCATATAAAATATTTCGAAATGCTTTTAGCTAAAATAATTACCCATTTAGAATCTATTGCTCACCCCATTTTTCAGGAGAGCTATGACAACTGCGGACTCCTAGTAGGTAATCGAAATATGGAGGTAACTGGAATTTTAGTCGCGCTTGATTCAATCGAAGCGATAGTTGACGAGGCAATTGAAAAGAAGTGTAATCTCATTGTAGCCCATCACCCAATTGTATTTTCTGGTTTGAAGAAAATCAATGGCAATAGTTATGTGGAACGTGTACTCATTAAAGCAATAAAGAATGATATAGCTATTTATGCTATTCATACTAATCTTGACCATGTTCTTAGTGGTGTTAATTCTAAAATTTGTGAGAAAATAGGCATTCAGAATTATAAAATTTTAGCACCTAAAAAAGGATTATTGCGCAAGCTTGTTACGTATTGCCCAAAGCAGCATACAGCAGCCGTTCGAAAATCTTTGTGGGACGCTGGTGCAGGTGAAATTGGGAATTATTTTGAAGTAAGTTTTTCAGCAGAGGGAATAGGCACTTTTAAAGGCAATGAGAATTCAAACCCAGTTTTTGGTGTAAAAGGCGAGTTAATTGAGGAGTCAGAAGACCGGCTTGAAATTATTTATTCTGTTAACAAAGAGACAGCAATACTTTCTGCTTTATTTAAGAGTCATCCCTATGAAGAGGTTGGATATGAGTTAATTCCAATTGCAAATTCTTGGCAGGATGTGGGTTCAGGTATGATTGGTAACTTGAATACGCCCATTCCACTAAATGATTTCCTACAGACATTAAAAGTTGCCATGAATACTGCTGTTATTCGTTACACACCAATAGCGGGTAAAATGATAGCTAAAGTTGCCGTTTGTGGTGGAGCAGGAAGTTTTTTGGTGCAGGATGCGCTATCAGCAGGTGCAGATATTTTGATTTCTGCTGACTTTAAATACCATCAGTTTTTTGATGGAGAAGGGGAAATGGTGATCGCTGATATTGGACACTTTGAAAGTGAGCAGTTTACAATTGATTTGTTAGCTGACCTACTAAAACAAAAATTACCTACCTTTGCAATCCTTAAAACCGGCATAAATACCAATCCGATAACATATCTCACATGAACTTGAAATCTAAAACTGAGGGCAAATCTGAACTTCCTATTGAAGAAAAGCTTCGCGCCATTTACGAATTGCAACAAATCCATTCTGAAATTGATAGAATACGTACTGTCCGTGGAGAACTTCCACTAGAAGTGCGTGATCTTGAAGACGAAGTTGCAGGACTTGATACCCGTGCAAATAATTTGCATGAAGAAATCAAACGTCTAGAAGATGCAATTGCTGATAAAAAGAACGTGATTAAAGATGCTGGCATTGCAATCAAAAAGTACGAAGCACAGCAAGGTAAAGTTCGTAATAATCGCGAGTTTGATTCCTTAAGCAAAGAAATTGAATTTCAAAATTTAGAAATTGCAATATCTGAAAAGCGAATCAAGGAATACAAAGTTCAAATTGTACTTAAAAAAGAAATAATTGATGGTTCTCAGTCTGCTTTGGATGACAGAAAAAATGACCTCAAATTAAAAAAGGAAGAATTAGAAGACATCGTTTCTGAAACAAGAAAAGAAGAGGAAGAATTGCAGGCACGTTCAAAAGTTGCTGAAGTAAAAGTAGAAGGTCGTTTATTACACGCATACTCAAGGGTTCGTCAAAATTTCCGTAATGGTCTTGCTGTTGTTCCAGTTGAACGCGATGCTTGTGGCGGTTGTTTTAATAAAATCCCACCTCAGCGTCATTTAGATATTCGCACACACAAGAAAATTATTGTTTGTGAGCATTGTGGTCGTATTCTTGTTGATGCTGATTTTCTTTTAGGAAATGTAAAGCCTGAAGTTCCTGTAGTAGCAGCTAAAAAAACGGCAAGAAAAAAAGCAGCAACTGCTAAAAAATAAAATAGTTTTTTAGAATAGCAAAAAAAGTCTCGCAAAGAACGCGAGACTTTTTTTTGTACTTAAAATCTATAACCACACGTTACTACTACATTCACAACTTTTGAAGTGTTATTTACAGGATTGACTAAACTCTGATCGTAGAAATAGTAATTGCTTTTTTCTCTTGAGGTAATAATTCCAAGATCAATAAAAAGTAAATCTTTTGGTACACGATAGCCAAGCCCTCCAGTTAAATACAGTTTGCTGGAATTATTATTTACTCCTTCTGTGTATGGGCTTCCGTAATATGCAAAACCTGCTCTTAAAATAATCGGAAATACTCGAACCTCTGCTCCAACTCGAATAGTAGATGCTGTTTTGTATTTACTTTTTATATTCGCATTGGCTACTGAGAAGGCATAGCTCGATGATTTTAAACGAGCATCGGCATAATCTACCAGTTCATAGTCAGCCGATATTAATCCTAGTTTTCCAATTACAACACCAACGCTACCAAGCATTCGCATGGGAGTTCTAATGGAATAATTAAAACTTCCATCTTGTGCAATACTTTCTCTAGTTATTCCTCCAATTACCGATTGCATTTGAGCGCCATACGTGTCAGAAAGTTTTAGTAAGGTTGGTGTGTGAAATGCAAAGCCAATACGCAACATATCTATGGGTCTATATATAAATCCTATTTTTAAATTAAAACCTTTGCCTGTAGTTGTAAGGAATTGATCAAACTTAAAGTATTCAAAATTTGAAACGGTGTCATTTATTTCAGTTTCTGAGTAGGCGTTTACTTCTTCATATTTTACTTGCTGAATTCCCAAGGAAGCACCAACATAAAATTTGTTGGAGTAGTTTCCACCTATTCCAATTAGCCACTCTCCTAATCCTCCACGTATGTTGGAGTTTTTTTCTTGTGCCAAAAAATCTCCATCAGGAATTGTATCGGTATAATGTGATGAGTCGCCCGAAATTTGATTTAGTAAATAAGTATTCCATGCCAATCCTTCATTGTAGCCATCAAGTGTGCTCGGTCCATTTCCTCCTGCCGTTTTTGCCCACGAATCCATCATTGATGTATAAGAGTTCCCTTTCATCGTTAGGTTGGTTTGGAATGAACCGTAGCGGTTGTAAATAATTCCAATTCCTGTTGTTTGCCAACCTTCTGCCAAAGTATTTTCTGTTTTGCCAGCAAGAACAATTCCGCAGTTATCAACGCGCATATTAAATCGTGAATCGCTTGAACTCGTTTCATTGTAAACTGAGTTTACCTTCTGGTTGTAAAATGATGGCGTAAAACAAAATTCATTTTTACGATAAAATCCAAGCCCTGCTGGATTTGTTCCGATTGCTGACATATCAGCACCGAGTGCTCCAAACGCACCAGCCATTGCTGAATATCGAGCTGTGCCGCCAAAGCCAATTCTAGAATACCTTAATGCGTCTACTTCATTTTGTGCTACACAAGCACCATAAATTGCCAACACGGATAATCCGGTTAGAAAATAACGTCTCATAATTATTAAATTAATTATCGTGGTCGACTTGAAGTTCTACCACTATTTGAATTTCCTTGTGAAGGATTTGCTCTCACTGGAGTAGAAAATTCGGTATTATTACCTCTAGAAGTCGAATTATTTATAGGATTTCTACTTGGACTGCTTGTGTTGGATGAAGGAGAATTTAAATTCATATTACTGGATGGCTTTTGTGTTGCGTCAATTGCAGTACCTTCATTATTAAATATTGGAGCAGGAGGTGTAATACGAGTATGGTCTAAATTAGTGTTGTTAGGTTGGTACTTTTCTGCGTCAATAGAAGGATAGTTCACACTTGGTTTGTCGAAATTATTTTTGACAGGAGGAATACCTACAATTTGGTTTATTTCTGCTCGCGTTGGATTTATAAGATTATTTTCTTGAGCAATTTCGCTTGCAAATCGTTCTCCAAATGTTGGCCCGCCTGAACCCGATACGCGTCCATCTGAAGAGCTAGGGGTATTTCTTGGTCCATAGTAATTACTGTTGTTGTCGAAACTATTGTAGTAGTAATTATTGTACCCATTATTCCCGTATCCGTTGTTATTGTATGGGTTATTACCAAAACTATTGTAACCGTATCCGTAATTTGAATTATTACCCCATGTATTCCAAGGATCGTAATAATTGCCCCAACTATTTCCCCATCCATTGTTATATCCTGTTCCCCAACTCCAACCATTATTCCAATTCCAATAAGAGCTTGGGCAATAGTTGTAGGCATAATAGGACGGGCCCCAGAATTGGTAACCATTGTAAATACTGCTACCGTAATTATAAGGATTCTGGTTATAGAAGTAGGAGTTTGTGTAGTAATTGTCGTAGTAGCCGTAATTTTTTACGGGGTGATTAAATCGGCGAAGACGGGCAGCATACTCATCATCGTAATAATCATCATAGTTAAAATCTTCTTTATAATATTCGGATCCCTTATTTGCCCTCGCCGCTGCCGTTTCTTTTTCTAATATTAGTTGATTTGCCTGCGCTTCCTCTTGTTTTTGCCTTGCAGCCAATCGAATTTGATCTGCTTTTTTATCTTTCTTTGCATCTTTTAGTGAATAATAGACATCATCTGAATTTTGCTGAGAGTTTACCTGTTTCATGCTAGTGCATGACGTAAAACCAAGTAAAAATGTGGCACCTAAACAAATAATTGGAAAGCATTTCATGGTTTAAGTTTTAGAATTTAATATTTCATTTCTGCAATTTTAATTAAAGGAGCTATTTGTGCTATTTTTGCAGGAATAATAAAAGTAAAAATACAATAATCATTCCAATTTATACTTATTATTAATTTTTTATGGCCAAAGAACTTACCAAGCGCTCCACCGACTATTCCAAATGGTATAATGAACTTGTTGCAAATGCTGATTTAGCTGAACATTCTGCAGTAAAAGGTTGCATGGTCATTAAACCATACGGCTATGCAATTTGGGAAAATATGCAGGCAGTACTTGATAAAATGTTCAAGGAAACAGGTCATGTGAATGCTTATTTTCCTTTATTCGTTCCTAAAAGTTTGTTTGAGGCAGAAGAAAAAAACGCAGCTGGTTTTGCGAAGGAGTGTGCTATTGTTACGCACTATCGCTTAAAGGCAAATCCAGATAAGCCAGGTTCGTTGATGGTTGATCCTGATTCTAAATTGGAAGAGGAGTTGATTGTTCGTCCAACTAGTGAAGCAATTATTTGGAAAACATACAAGGGCTGGATTCAGTCCTATCGTGACCTTCCATTGTTGATTAATCAATGGGCGAATGTGGTTCGTTGGGAAATGCGAACGCGTCTTTTTTTACGAACGACAGAATTTCTTTGGCAAGAGGGACACACAGCGCACGCTACACGTGAAGAGGCAATAGAAGAAACAGAAAAAATGTTAGGTGTGTATGCTGATTTTTCAGAAAATTTTCTTGCCATTCCTGTCTTACGCGGCATTAAATCGGCGAATGAACGCTTTGCCGGTGCCGAAGAAACTTATTGTATTGAGGCCTTGATGCAAGATGGAAAAGCATTGCAGGCCGGAACATCGCATTTTCTTGGACAGAATTTTGCGAAAGCATTTGATGTTAAATTTTCAAATAAAGAAGGAAAGTTGGATTACGTTTGGGCTTCTTCCTGGGGTGTTTCAACACGATTGATGGGAGCACTTATTATGGCACATAGCGATGACCATGGTTTGATTATTCCTCCAAAAATGGCTCCGATTCAAGTTGTGATCGTTCCAATTTATAAAACGGATGAAGAACATGCAAAAATTGTAGAACATGTTTCCGTTTTGAAAAAAGAGTTAGAAGCACAAAATATCCGTGTTAAATTTGATGATCGTGACACACAGCGACCTGGATTTAAATTTGCGGAACACGAATTGCGTGGTGTGCCTGTTCGTTTGGGAATAGGACCAAAAGATTTAGAAAGTGGAAAAATTGAATTGGCTCGTCGTGATACTTTGACAAAGGAAAGTGTGGAACGAACTAATGTTGTAGCAATTGTTGTTGCATTGATGGTGGAAATTCAGACTTCAATGTTTAATTTAGCACTTCAACGAAGAGCGGAATCGACAAGCGTTGTCAATACTTGGGAAGAGTTTGAGGCAGCATTGGAGAAAGGAGGATTTATTTATGCGCATTGGGACGGAACACCTGAATCAGAACAGAAAATAAAAGAAAAGACGAAAGCTACCATTCGTTGTATTCCAATTGATAATATAAAGGAAAATGGTAAGTGCATTCTTACTGGCAATGATTCTAAACAGCGAGTTGTATTTGCAAGGGCTTATTAGTAATTTTAGTTTCGAAATAGTACAAAAAATAGGATGATGGAAAATAAAACTAACGAAATTATTTTAGAATTACTGAAAGAAAAATCCTCCTTGAAGCAGGATGTTTTTTACAGTACACTTTCGGTTTTCAAGGAGTTGAAGGATGTGGTGAAAGAAGTTGTCAATGATTTAAAACCGAAGGTTGCTGCTATCGATAAACGATTAATTATTAATTATAAAGATAAAACTGAATTTGAAATTGAATTGCAAGTTGCTGGCGATGTATTGATTTTTCAAATGCACACCAACGTTTTTGAATTTGATATTTCGCATCAAATTTGGAAGACCTCTTATGTAAAAGAGCAACCAAGCAATTCATTTTGTGGTGTAATTAATATTTATAATTTTCTTGCCGATTCATTTAAATATAATCGCAGTAACGATTTAGGTTACTTAGTTGCCAGAATTTTTCAGAATAGAGAGCATCATTATTTTGTGGAGGGTAAACGGCAGCTTGGGTTTTTGTACAACGATTTTTCAAATGCATTAATGAATCGGGCAGAATTGAAGAAAATTGTTGAGTCTGCTGTTGTTTATTGCCTCAGTTTCGATTTATTTACGCCGCCTTTTGAGGAAGTGCGGGTGGTTAGTGTAGGGCAAACGGAGCAGCAAAACTTTTTAATGTCTGTAAAAACGGGCAAAAGGTTGGGTTTTAGATTTCAAACCGATACCGACGAATTGGATTAAATAAAATTTATATTGTTTCTTTTTGCTTCATATGTTGCAAAATTGGAATTTCGGTATAAATTTGCACTCCCAAAATAGGCATGGCCCGTTCGTCTAGGGGTTAGGACAGCAGATTTTCATTCTGTAAACACGAGTTCGATTCTCGTACGGGCTACATAAAATCTCTGAACTTCAATAGTTTAGAGATTTTTTCTTTTTTTAGTACTTCAATGAATTATCATTCAAATTTTTAGATTTTCATTTGCATTTCGTTTAAATTGTTACCTTTGCCGTCCCCAAACCCGAAAGAATCGGGAGGGTAAATAAAAAACAAAACAATGTATCATTACGAAACCGTCTTCATTTTAACTCCCGTTTTGTCTGAAGATCAGGCAAAGGAGGCGGTGGGCAAGTTCCGCAAGACCATAAAGGATCTTGATGCGAGCATCATTCACGAGGAATCTTGGGGCTTAAGAAAGCTAGCTTACCAGATCCAAAAGAAGTCCACCGGCCATTATCACTTATTTGAGTTCACTGCTAATGATGGCAAAGCTATCGCAGAACTTGAAGTTACTTTCAAACGTGATGAACGTATATTACGTTTCATGACCGTGGCTCTTGACAAACATGGTGTTGCTTATGCTGAAAGGCGTCGCACCAGGTTGAAAAACTTGAAAAAAGAAAAAGAATCAGTTTAACCTCAACATAAAAAAAAATGGCAGAAAATAGCTCTGAAATCCGCTATCTCAACCCACCATCTGTTGAGATAAAAAAGAAAAAATATTGTCGCTTTAAAAAAGCCGGTATTAAGTACATTGACTACAAAGACGCAGCTTTCTTATTGAAGTTCGTTAACGAGCAAGGCAAGTTGTTGCCACGCCGTCTCACAGGAACATCTGTAAAATACCAGCGCAAAGTTGGTAGTGCAGTTAAACGCGCTCGACACATTGCACTTATGCCATACGTGGCCGACCAACTTAAATAAACGCAGGAAAACATGGAAGTTATTCTTAAACAAGACGTAAAAAACCTCGGCTATAAAGACGACGTTGTAAATGTTCGCCCCGGCTTCGGTCGTAATTTTCTTATTCCTAAAGGAATGGCTATTACTGCTGATGTTACTGCGAAAAAAATTCACGCTGAGAACGTTAAACAACGTGCTCATAAAGAAATTAAAATAAAAGCAGAAGCTGAAAAAAATGCAGCTAAACTTTCTGGAATGATTGTAAAAGTTGGTGCGAAAACTGGTGATAATGGAAAAATTTTCGGATCAATTACTAGCGTTCAATTAACAGATGCAATAAAAAAACTTGGATTCGAAATTGACCGTCGAAACATTACGATTGAAAACGAAGACACCGTGAAAACAATTGGAACCTATAAGGCGAAAGTTCGTTTACACAAAGAGGTTGTTGCTGCATTCGACTTTGAAGTAATTTCTGAGTAAGACTTCGATTCATCCGCGGACACTCAGTCTGACAAGTCAGAAAATCAGTTTATCAATTTAAAAAGCCTTCTGAGAAATCAGAGGGCTTTTTTGGTTTTGAATTATTGTAAATTTTATTCGTAACGTAACGCTTCAATCGGATCTAAGCGTGATGCTTTTATCGCTGGATAAATTCCTGCAATCAGACCAACCAAAAAACAAATGGTAAGTCCTAATCCAATCCATCCCCATGGCATTACAAATGCCGATTGCATGAAAAACGAAATAGCAAATCCAATGGCAAGAGCAAATAGTACTCCCAGCAGTCCGCCCAATTGACAGATTACAATTGCTTCAGTCAGAAATTGATTGCGGATGGACGATTTTGTAGCACCTAATGCTTTTCGAATACCAATTTCTCTGGTTCGTTCGGTAACAGAAACAAGCATGATATTCATGAGGCCAATTGCGGCACCTAATAATGTGATGAACGCAATAATAGTTGCACCAATAGTTACATATTTTAGATTTTCAAATAGTGCTTTTGCGAAGCTGTCACTTTTTATAATGTCAAAATTATCTGTCTCTTCGATTTTAACTTTACGTATAATTCTAAATAATCCAATTGCTTCACTAACTGTATTGTTCATTATGCGTGCATCTTTAGAAAGAACACTAATTGTAAAGGTCATATTTGGTTTTGCAAAATACTGCCTTACATTTTCTATGGGTAGCAATGTCGTTTTGTCGCCTCCAAAACCCATAGAGCTCCCTTTTGTTTTTAATGTTCCAATTACGATGTACTTGCCGGCTCCAACAGAAATTTGTTGGCCTATTGGGTTTTCTTTTTTAAATAAAGTAGTTGTAATGTCGTGACCAAGTAACACGACATGTGCGCCACTACTAGCTTCTAGACGAGAAAAGTTTCTTCCTTTTTCAATTTCGAAACCTGAGGTAGCAAGGTAATTCTGATCGACACCGTACACTTGAATATTAGGATTCGTTTTTTGTGATTTAAATTTTAATGTTGAGGCCATCGAAGCCATTGTAGAAACTGAAACTGTACCGGTTGAATTAAATTGCTCCGAGAAGTTCATTGCTTCATTAAAAGTAATCGCACGAAATTTTTGTGGTTTTTTTCCACCTTTGCCAATTCGAATTCTGAATTCTTTATTGCGAATTGTAAAGGTATTGGCGCCCATACTTGTGAAATTATTGGATAGCGATCCTTTCAGGACATCTATAGCTGTTAATGTGCCTACTAATGCAGTAATTCCAAGCGCAATAATTAGCATGGTAAGAAAGGCACGAAGGGATTGTGCTTTTATAGATGAAATTGCAATGAGTAAATTTTCGCTAAACCGAGAATTCATAGGGCTGTAAATTTACCTATTCGCTTTGATAAAAAGCTTTTGGGCTAAGCAAATTAGTTAAAATTGTTTTTGTAGGTCTTAATTAACGAAGAAAACAAATGCTAGTCCGAATTGCAAAAACATATTCTCTGAAATTATCCAAAAGTATCTAATGAATTTGTAAATTTGTCTTGTGCCATAAGCATTGGGCACATAAAAAAACTCAAAAATTAAAATTCATAGAAATGGTTTTCGATCTTGAAATGATTAAGCAGTTATATGCAGGACTTCCTGCAAAAGTTGAAGCAGCGCGTAAGCTCACTGGTAGACCGTTAACGCTAACTGAGAAAATTTTATATGCGCATCTTTCTAGTCATATGCCGACAACTGCATTCGGACGTGGGAAGGATTATGTTGATTTTAATCCAGATCGTGTGGCCATGCAGGATGCAACTGCTCAAATGGCTTTATTGCAATTTATGCAGGCGGGAAGAAATAAAGTAGCTGTTCCCTCTACCGTCCATTGTGACCATTTGATTACCGCAAAAGTTGGAGCCAAAGATGATTTAGCTGTTGCGAATACAGAAAGTAAAGAAGTTTATGATTTTCTAGCATCTGTTTCGAACAAATATGGGATTGGTTTTTGGAAACCGGGCGCTGGCATAATACACCAAGTTGTATTAGAAAACTACGCCTTTCCAGGAGGTTTGATGATTGGAACGGATTCACACACTGTGAATGCTGGTGGATTAGGGATGGTTGCTATTGGAGTGGGTGGCGCTGACGCGTGCGATGTGATGGCAGGACTTCCTTGGGAATTAAAATTTCCGAAATTAATTGGTGTAAAATTGATTGGAAAGTTGAGTGGCTGGACTGCGCCGAAAGATGTGATTTTAAAAGTTGCAGGAATCCTTACTGTTAAAGGCGGAACTGGAGCGATTGTAGAATATTTTGGTGAAGGTGCAACTTCCATGTCTTGTACTGGAAAAGGAACAATTTGCAACATGGGCGCAGAAATTGGTGCTACAACTTCAACATTTGGTTATGATGAATCCATGTCGCGTTACTTAACTGCAACAGGAAGAGCGGAAGTAGCAAAATTGGCTGATGGTGTGAAGGAACACCTCACCGGTGATAAAGAAGTTTATGAAAACCCAAATGAATATTTTGATCAAGTAATTGAAATTAATTTATCTGAACTTGAGCCACATTTGAATGGACCTTTCACGCCAGATTTAGCAACCCCAATTTCTAAAATGAAAGAGGTGGCAAAATTAAATGGTTGGCCTACAAATATTCAAGTAGGACTAATTGGTTCTTGCACGAATTCATCCTATGAAGATATTTCCCGAGCAGTTTCCATTGCGAGGCAGGTGAGTGAAAAGGGCTTAAAGACAAAGTCGGAATTTTTAATTAATCCAGGTTCTGAACAAATTCGTTTCACAATTCAGCGAGATGGATTTATAGATGTATTGGAAGGAATTGGAGCTACATTATTTACAAATGCATGTGGACCATGTATTGGAATGTGGGATAGAATGGGAGCTGAAAAACAGGAGCGAAATACAATTGTGCATTCCTTCAATAGAAATTTTGCTAAGCGTGCCGATGGAAATCCGAATACGATGGCATTTGTTGCTTCACCTGAATTGGTAACAGCACTTGCAATTGCTGGTGATTTAACTTTTAATCCGATTACTGATTTTTTGATCAACGAAAAAGGAGAAAAAGTTAAGTTAGATGAGCCCAATGGAGATGAACTTCCTAAACGTGGCTTTGCTGTTGATGATCCAGGTTATCAAGAACCGGCTGCTGATGGAAATGAAATTCAAGTAAGTGTTTCTGCTACTTCCAATCGTTTGCAATTGTTAGATCCATTTGCTGCTTGGGAAGGTGTTGATTTGAAAGGATTAAAATTATTAATTAAGGCAAAGGGAAAATGTACCACAGATCATATTTCAATGGCAGGACCGTGGTTGAAATTTCGTGGACACCTTGATAATATTTCGAACAACATGTTAATTGGAGCAGTCAATTTTTTTAATGAAAAAACGGACAACGTAAAAAATCAATTAACTGGTGAGTATAATACCGTTCCAAAAGTTCAACGCGATTACAAAGCGAAGGGAATTGGATCTATTGTAGTGGGTGACGAAAATTATGGAGAAGGTTCATCACGTGAGCATGCAGCGATGGAACCTCGTCACTTAGGTGTTCGTGCAGTTCTTGTGAAATCATTTGCACGTATCCATGAAACGAATTTGAAAAAACAAGGGATGCTTGGGTTGACATTCGTGAATAAAGACGATTACAATAAAATCCTCGAGGATGATTCAATCGATATTCTTGGCTTAACTACATTTGCGCCTACTAAAGCATTGACTTTAGTTTTGAATCATGCCGATGGAACAACAGCTGAAATTTCAGTGAATCACACTTATAATGAACAACAGATTGAGTGGTTCAAAGCAGGTGGCGCCTTGAATATCATAAGAGCTAGTTTGAAGTCTTAATGCTATTTGCTTTTCTTGCAAATGCTGCTAGTAAATTTGTGTTGTAAAATTTAGTTGATTAAAAAATAAAATGCAAAACTTTAAAATAAAAGGTGAATTTATTGAGTTGATTCAGTTACTTAAAGTTTTAAGTATTGCTGAAACGGGGGGGCATGCAAAAATTATTGTTGACGACGGCTTAGTAAAATTGAATGGTGTGGTGGAAATTCGAAAACGCGCCAAATTAAGAGTGGGCGATAAGGTGGAAGTAGATGGTGAAATTATTGTAATGGAATAATTTTTTCTATTATTAAATCCCATGCAAAAATTTGTCTTGTTGAAATTCATCTTTTTTTTCTTGTGCCTACCTAAAATTGTATCTGCTCAATTTTTGCAGCAATCCAGAAGAGATTCAATGCGTATTTGTCATAATACTGTAGATACGAATTATGTTAGCAAATATCCTGACCGTTTTATTTTTACGCTTTCTCAATCTTATCGAAATTATGAAATTCGATTCACACAAACTTTAGTACCCGATACTTCTAATTTTAGTGCGCCGAAATGGATTGCCGACGCGAATGTCGCTTCATCCGCTTCTATTGATTTTGATAAATTTTCTATATCCTTTGGTTTGAAAACGTTGCCTTCTGCTGATACAATCGTGCAGCGTAAGGGAAAAACAACGTATCAATCTTTCAGTTTTTCTTTCAGTCTTTATCGTTTCAGAGTAGAAAGCAGTTATCGAAATTATCGCGGATTTTATGATTCCAAATCTGCAGTTTACGATACTAGTTTTAATACCCATCGGATTTTTGTTCAGAATCCTTCTATGAATATGCGATCCTTACTTGTTAAATCTATTTTTATTTTTAATAAAAATAAATTCTCCTATAATTCGTCCTTTTACAATACAGCCCGACAGTTAAAATCGGCAGCTTCTTTTTTAATTGTTAGTAGTATTTATTCTTATCAGCTTGGTGCCGACACTTCATTGATTCCAAAAGTCTCACAGCCATTTTACAATAAGTTTAGTGATTTAAATTTTTTTAATGCCAATGGATTTTCAATTGGTCCTGGTTATGCTATGAATTTAGTTTTATGGAAAACACTTTATTTTAATGCAACAATTTCTACACTATTTGACATGCAGCAACGATATTACAGTACGTTCAATAAAAATTATGAGCAGCGAGATTGGCGTCTCGGCTTTGCTGGTGATTTACGTTTAGCTGTTGGGCTTAACGGGAAAAGATTTTTTTATTCCATTACTTCAAAAATGGATAGCAATTCATACTTAGGAAATGGTTTTGTTATTTCTCCTAGATTTATTTCTGCTGCTGTTAATATAGGTTATCGCTTTCCTGTTAAGCAACGCGAATGGATTAAAAAGGTGAAGGCAAATAAATGGTATCAGCTAATTTAACTCCTTAAAATTCATTTTTTATTACAAAGAAATGATTCCTTCAATAGCAGCTGCTTTCACATAAATTTCAATAATTGCTGAAGCGTCTAACATGACTTGTCGAATTGTTATGCTGGTGTATTTCCCATTTGTAGAAGCCTGCATCTTTATTTCAGCGTCGTCTTCAAAAAAACTTTCTATCAGTGCAATTTTATGATTGTCGGAGGGAACAATAAACTTAAACATATAAATGGCTGGCCAAGATTCATTATCTAGCTTTTTACGAAGCTCATCGAATTTAGAATTTGTCATCCTGCAAATTTACTCAATTATATCCTTTTTGTTTTGTCATAAGTGTCATTTTTAAATTTGTAATTTGCATTTTTAAAAATTTTCAATTTGTAATTAATTTTTTCTAGTTTTTAACTATGCTAGCTAATAAATTAATTTTACAACCTAAATTGTTTTGTCGCCATTTCTTCAATTGATTTTCCAATCGACAGACAAGCGGTTGCGGCTGGCGAAGGGGCATTCAAGACATGGATGGCATTGCCGTGAAATTCAATTTTAAAATCGTCCAACATTTCGCCTTGTTTCGAAAGCGCCATCGCACGAACCCCACTGCGACTTGCAACGATATCTTCGTATTGCAATGTTGGTATTAATGTTCTTAATCGTTTCAGAAAATATTTTTTTGAAAAAGCACCGAGGTATTCATCTATGCCGAATTTCATATTCTTTGCAAAAAATTTCCAGGTTCCTGCAAAGCCAAATGCGGAAGCCGTGTCGAGAAAGCTGAACGATGTTTTTCCATAACCTTCGCGCTTAAATACAAAAACGGCATTGGGGCCACATTCTACACCTCCATGTATCATGCGCGTATAATGAACGCCTAAAAAAGGATACTTTGGATTTGGAACTGGGTAGATAAGATGATTTACTTTTTTTCTTCCCTTTTCTGTGAGATCATAATAATCGCCCCTGAATCCAACTATGGCTGCGTCTGACTTTGCGCCTTCTTTTTTTGCCAGGCGATCACTTTGTAATCCGCCACAGGTAACAATGTGTTTTGCAGAAAAAATTCCACGATTAGTGATAATATCAGTTGTTTCACCTTTGTGAACAAAATCTTTTACTTCGGTTGAAAGAAATACTTTACTTCCTTGAAATTGTTCTACAATTAATGCTGCGAGCTTTGCAGTAACATCAGGAAAGTCAATTATTCCCGTACAGCCAACTCTAATTCCTGCAATTCCTTCTACAAAGGGTTCTATGTCTTTTATTTGTTTTGCATTCACTAATTCCATGTCTTCCACACCGTTTGCAATACCATTTGCAAAAACTTTATTCATGTGTGCCAATTCATTTTCATGAGTAGCAACAATTAATTTACCGCAAATGTCATGCGCAATTTTATGTTCTTTAGCAAAAGCAACAATTTCTCTTCTCCCTTCTACGCAATTGCGTGCTTTCTCAGATCCTGGTTTGTAGTAAATTCCAGAATGAATAACACCAGAATTGTGTCCGGTTTGGTGTGGGGCAACCCGATCTTCTTTTTCAAGTACCGCTACTTTTAAATGAGGATGTCGCAAATTAATTTTCCATGCAGCTGCAAGACCTACGCAACCACCACCTACTACTACAATATCGAATTGATGAATTTCTTGGCTCACAACATTTATTTTTGCCAAAGATAAGCGTAGTCTTTTGTCTGTCCTCCCTTGTATGACTTTTTTGTTGAAAATGTTCAAGTTTGACAATTTTATGACTTGCGCCAACTTGCAACGCTTACTTTTGTATCATGTTACAAAATGATTTGATTCTTCGTGCTGCAAAAGGTGAAAAAACGGAGCGCACCCCTGTTTGGATGATGCGACAGGCAGGACGAATTTTACCAGAGTATCGCTTAGTGCGTTCAAAAATGGGTGGCTTTATTGAATTGGTAAAATCACCTGAATTTGCTGCTGAAGTAACGGTACAACCAGTTGATATTCTTGGTGTAGATGCCGCAATTATTTTTTCAGATATTTTAGTTATCCCAGAGGCAATGGGTTTGCCATATAAAATGGTGGAATCAAAAGGTCCATGGTTTGAAAATACTATTCAATCTGCTGCTGATATTGAAAAATTAAAAATTGCTGATGGGCCAAACGATCTCCATTATGTATGTGAAGCAATTCGCTTGACAAAATCGGCACTTTCAAATCGTGTTCCATTAATTGGATTTGCAGGAGCACCATGGACGCTTCTAAGTTATATGGTTGAAGGTAGTGGGTCAAAAACTTTTTCGAAAGCAAAAAAGTTTCTTTACAGTGAATCCAAGCAAGCACATTTGCTACTTGAAAAAATTACACAAAGTGTGATTTCTTACCTTAAGGCACAAGTGGAAGCTGGCGCTGACATGATTCAGATTTTTGATTCTTGGGCAGGCGTATTATCGCCCGATCAATACAGAGAATTTTCATTGCGTTACATAACTAGAATTTGCGATGAAATTCAACCACTTGTTCCTGTTACAGTATTTGCGAAAGATGCACATTTTATTCGTAAAGATTTAGGATCTATAAATTGTGCTACCATTGGACTCGACTGGACGATGGACATTACTGAATCAAGAGCAATGATAGGTAATGAAAAAACATTGCAAGGCAATCTCGACCCTTGTTTATTGTATGCTGATTTTGCAACAATAAAAATGGAAACTGAAAAAATGCTTCGTGCTTTTGGTCCTAATCGACACATTGCAAATTTGGGCCATGGATTATATCCGGATACGGATGTAGAGAAGGTTAAGTTTTTTGTGGATACCGTAAAGAACTTCCGTTTCTAATTGTAAAGCTTTTTTTTATTTTTGCAATGTATGCAAATACGCATTTTCTTTTTTGCATAATTTAATAAATCCCATAAAAAAGTATCTGTTTATATAAATGTTTTTGAATTGGCATTTGTTATTGATATATTTGGTTAAATCAAATAAAAAATAATGAGAAAAATTTTATACTTATTTCCACTTCTGTTACTATCTAGTTTTGTTTTTTCTCAAAACACGCAAACAATTCGTGGGCAAATTGCCGATAAAGAAAATAAAATGGCCTTGCCTGCAGTTGTTACTTTGTATAGGGATTCAGGATTGGTTACAGGTGCATCAGCTGATGTAAATGGGAATTATAAAATGGTAAATATCCCTGTGGGGAGATATACAATGAGAATTCAGTTTCTCGGTTACAATTCCACTAGCATTTCAAACCTAATTGTTATTTCAGGGAAGGAAAGCATCATAAATATTGAGTTAGAGGAATCTATTTTAACTAAGGAAGAAGTTGTTATTGTAGGAACAAATAGGGAGCGTACAATAAATGATTTTGGTACTGGCAGTGGTAGGCAGTTTTCTGTGGAGGAAACGAATCGTTATGCTGGAAGTAGGGGTGATCCTGCGCGTATGGCATCTAATTTTGCAGGTGTTCAAGGTTCTAATGATTCCCGAAACGATATTGTAGTAAGAGGAAATTCCCCGAGCGGTGTTTTGTGGCGTTTTGAAGGAGTCGATATTCCTAATCCAAATCATTTTGCAATTGAAGGTACTACTGGAGGACCCGTCAGCATTTTGAATGGTAAAGTATTGTCTAATTCTGATTTTTTTACTGGTGCTTTTCCCGCTGAGTATGGAAACGGTGTTGCTGCGGCATTTGATTTGAGAATGAGAAGTGGCAATAATGAAAAAGTTGAGTTTACAGGTCAATTTGGATTTCTTGGAACTGAAATTTGTGCGGAGGGTCCAATCAGTAAATCAAAGGGTTCTTCTTTTTTAGTTTCTTATCGTTATTCTACCTTAAAATTATTTGATGCAATGAAGATTCCAATTGGAACAGGTGCTGTTCCAAATTACCAAGATGCTGCATTTAAATTAAATTTTCCAATGAAAAAGGGCGGAACTTTGGCTGTTTTTGGAATTGGAGGATTAAGTAAAATTGATATTGTTGTAAGTGATTATACGGAGTATTCGGATGAATTATATGGAATAGATAATAGGAATCAATATTTCAAGACTGGAATGGGCGTTGCTGGCATTACGTATCTAAAATCACTAAACGAAAAGACATATTTCAGAGCTGTTATTGCTGGGTCTAGTCGTTTTTCTTCTTCCCATCATGATCTTGTTTGGCGAGATGCTAATTTCAAATTAGATTCCATCACTCCTAAAATGGGATATAATAATAAAGAGTCTAAAATTGCGGCAAATTTTTTCTTTACGCATAAGTTTGGACCTAAAAGTTCTATCAAGTTCGGTATGACGAATGATTATTTTATAAATGATTTAAAAGATAGTATTCACAGTGAAATTACAAATCAGTTTCAGAATCGTCAAGACTATCATGGGACATCTTTTCTGATGCAACCGTATGTTCAATGGAAATATAAACAATCGCAACGGCTTACCTATAATTTAGGTGTGCACGGACAGTATTTTACTTTGAACGGAAGTACTTCCATTGAACCACGTGCGGGCCTCAATTTTAATGTGAATGAAAAACAAACTTTGAATTTTGGCCTTGGTTTACACAGCCAAATGCTACCTGCTTATGTTTATTACATGCATCTTCCATCTAATTCAGCACCGTATGTTTTGCATAATAAAAATGTCGGCTTTATGAAGAGTGCTCATTCTATATTGGGGTATGATATTGTTGCTGCGAAAAATATGCACATCAAGGTGGAAACCTATTATCAATACCTCTATAATGTTCCCGTAGAAAAGAAGAGTTCTACTTTCTCTGTGCTTAATCAGGGGAGTGGTTTTAGTCGATTTTTCCCAGACACTTTAGTGAATGAAGGAACGGGTTATAATGTTGGAGCGGAAATTACTGTTGAGAAATATTTTAGTAAACAGTTTTTCTTTATGGCTACAGCTTCTGTTTTTGATGCAAAATATAAGGGTAGTGATGGGGTACTTCGCAATTCTGATTTTAATACACATTATGCTGTTAATGTTTTGGGTGCGCGTGAATTTAAATTAGGATCGAAACAAACATTGGAAGCGGGCCTTAAATTTACAATGGCTGGTAAACGCTACTATACTCCAATTGATACCGCGGCATCTCGTTTGGAAAATGATGAGGTCACCATCGATTCGCTTCGTAATACCAAAACATTCAGCACAGCTTATGTTCGTCTCGATGCTCGTATCGTTTGGAAATTAAACACTAAAAGTTTTACGCACGAGATTGGGCTTGACTTAGTCAATGTACTGAATAGAAAAAATATTCTGTCGCTTACTTATAGTCCTAATCAACGAGTTCCAAATGCAAGTCCAGTAATTGAGCAGTACCAGTTGGGATTCTTACCATTATTTTATTATAAGCTAGATTTTTAATGACCTTAATTAAAAATCTATCCAATTAATAGGACTTTTTTTATTTTGCTTCAGCAAATAATTTGTTTTAGAAAAGTGTCGACAACCGAAAAATCCCCTTACAGAAAGTGGGGAAGGGTGAGCTGCTTCTAGAACGAAATGTTTGTTCATATTAATTAGTAGTTTTTTATTTTGCGCATGTTTTCCCCAAAGAATAAAAACAATTCCTTCTTTTTTTCCCGAAAGCGTTTTAATGACAACATCGGTAAATTCTTCCCATCCTTTTCCTTTATGAGATGCAGGTTTATGCTGCCGAACCGTCAATGTGGTGTTGAGTAGTAAAACACCTTGCTTGGCCCAAGCATCCAAATCACCGGATGCTGTGTAGGAAACATTTAAATCTTTTTGCAATTCCTTCAAAATATTTACCAGTGAGCGGGGATGTTTTAATCCGGCTGAAACCGAAAAACAAAGCCCATTTGCTTGTCCGGGACCATGGTATGGGTCTTGGCCTAAAATAACCACTTTTACAGCGTCAAATGGAGTGCTGTTAAAAGCTTTAAAAATGAATGGCTCAGGCGGGTAAATTGGGGCTTCTTTCTTTTCCTTATTTAGAAATGCACTTAAATCCTTAAAATATTTTTTTTGAAATTCAGCAGAAAGGACTTTTTTCCAACCTTTTTCAATCTTAGGATTGGCACGTGTGATACTATTCATTTAGGGTATTTTAAATACTAAATTATGAGATTATTGACCAAATAAAGGGCCTAATTTTATCATTTTAATATTGTTAACAAAAAAACTCTGCAATAGGTTAAATTGTGTGCCTAAAAATTATATTTTTGCATACAAATTTATCACATACACAAAAAATGAAAATGATGAAAAAAATATTTTTTGCCATAATTATATTCACTAGTTCAGCTTTTTGCCTTGTTTCTTGTAAAGCAAAGGAAAAATGCGATGCTTATAAATCCAGCGCGCCAGCTCATACTAATGAAAGAAATAATTAAGGGGTAGTTTTTTTTAAGAAAGCACTATTTTCTCATTTTCCTTATCGGAGTTTCCTCCTTATTATATTACCAGTTAAATTTTATCATTTGCTTTACATCAGGGTGTAGGCTTTTTGCAACCGGGCAGGTTTTTGCTGCATTTTCTAAAAGTAGTTTGTTTGCATCCGAGAAATTGTTTTTTGGAAAATTCAAATCAACTCTAATTTCACCAACTCTTCTGGGATTTTCTTCCATTTTTTTAGTGATTTCAAGTTTTGTACCTTTTATGTCTAATAAGTGGCGATCAGCAATAATTCCCATTATAGTAGCCATACAGCATCCTAATGAAGTAGCAAGTAAATCGGTCGGAGAAAATGCTTCTCCTTTACCATTATTATCTGTTGGAGCATCTGTAATGATCGAAACCCCTGATTGGTGGTGAATGCATGTTGTTCTTAGTTTGCCGAGATACTCAATGGTGGATAGGTTCATTTCTTGTGGTTTTTAAGATTTCTTATTAACTTTGGGCATCGAACCAAAATTAAGATAAAAGATGCGCCAAACGCTTCTACTCTTAGGTGTTTTTTTTCTTTTTAATATTCTTCCTGCTCAGGTTGAAACGGAAACCATCAATGTGAATTCAAACATATATGATGAGACAAAACTTTTGTATAGGAACGAGGGTAACGCTGGGTTAATTGCTACTTCACATGGATTAGGTATAAATTATAGAAGGGGTTTTCATGTTACCAATGCTCGTAAGCGTGTTTTTGAAATTGAAGGCGTCTCTTACCGTCATCCAAAGGAAGTGAAAATTACAAATGAATATTTTGACCATCCAAAGGGTTATTATTATGGTAAATTAAATTCGCTCTTTATACTTCGACCTGGAGTTGGTTACCAGACTGTCTTTTACTCTAAGCCCGAGCACAATGGAATTGAAATTCGTTGGATAGCTTTCGTTGGAGTTTCACTTGGCTTTGCTAAGCCAGTTTACTTGGAGGTTTTGGAGTTAACTCCTATTAGTGGTCAAAGAATTATAACTACAGTAAAGTATGACCCAGCAATTCATTTTATTGACAACATTTATGGTCGAGCTGCATTTAAGAAAGGTATTACTGAGACTAAAATTTACCCAGGTGGATATTTGAAACTAGGATTAAATTTTGAATACGGTTCTTTGGATACGGAAACAAAATCAATAGAAACAGGATTAACAATTGATGCTTATCCCAAAACAATTCCAATAATGGCAAATGAGCTTAATACTCCTATTTTATTTTCATTGTATCTTAATTTTAATTTTGGTAGAAAGTGGTATTAATCCCTTTGCATTATAATGGATATTGAAAAAATAGATGCCCCGATAATTTCTGAACGAGTAAAAAAACCAGATTGGCTGCGCGTAAAATTGCCTATGGGTGAAAATTACTTGCATGTTCGTAGTCTCGTTGATAAATATAAACTTCATACTATATGTGAAAGTGGAAATTGTCCCAACATGGGAGAGTGTTGGGGCGCTGGTACTGCTACGTTTATGATTCTTGGAAATGTATGCACTCGTTCCTGTGGATTTTGTGCAGTTGCAACAGGGCGACCATTAAGTGTCGATTACAATGAACCCATTCACGTTGCTGAATCAATTAAATTAATGGGCGTAAAACATTGCGTTATAACTTCGGTTGATAGAGATGAATTGAAAGATGGTGGATCTATAATTTGGAAAGAAACCATTGAAGCCATTCGAAGAATTAGTCCGGGCACAACGATAGAAACTTTAATTCCAGATTTTCAGGGTATAGCTGAAAACATTCAGAGAATAATTGATGCAAGGCCAGAAATTGTGTCGCATAACTTGGAAACTGTAAGGCGGTTAACAAAAAAAGTTCGCATTCAAGCAAAATACGATCGCAGTCTAGCTGTTTTAAAATTATTGAAAGATGGTGGTTGCAAAACTAAATCGGGTGTCATGCTCGGTTTGGGAGAGCGAGAGGAAGAGGTTGTTGAAACCATTTGTGATTTAGTCAATGTAGGTGTTGAGATTTTGACTTTGGGACAATATTTACAACCAACGAAAAAACACCTTCCGGTGAGTGAATTTATCCATCCTGATACTTTCGCCAAGTATAAAGAAATAGCACTTGCAAAGGGATTTCGATATGTTGAAAGTGGGCCATTAGTACGCTCTTCTTATCGTGCCGAAAAACACCTTTGAGTGTGCTATCAAGTTTTTGTGCAGAAAGAATTGTTTTTTATGCCTTTTGCTATTTTGCAAATCGTTTAAAAACCTTATTTTTGGATTCTAATAAAATTGCAGAGTACATAAAAATTATTTGATCAAACTAAATCAATCAAAATGAAAAACAAATTTTCGCTTGCACTAACTTCTATTATTGTTGTTACCCTTGTAGTATTCACCGCATTTATTGGTTTTAACCAATCAAAATCTATTTATAAACCTGCTGCAAAAGTTGAATTTAAAACTTTAGCTGAGGACGGTGAGTCGGAAGGTTTCCGCGGAGCATCTGAATGGTTATTTAACCGTTTGAAGAATCAGGTTTCTGGTGAGATAGATGAAACTGAAGCAATTCGAATGCAGGCGTTAGCGTTTCAGTCTATTGCTACATCAAATACACAAAGAAACGGTAACCCTTCTTCAGTTGCTGCAACACAATGGACAGAGCTAGGTCCTGATAATGTTGGTGGCCGCACTCGTGCAGTACTTTTTGATAATTTGGATCCAACTCATAAACACATGTGGGCTGGTGGTGTAACTGGAGGACTTTGGGAATCTAATGATGCAGCAGCAACTTGGCACCGTTGTGCAGGTTATTTTGCTCTGCCAGATGCAGTTTCGACTGTTGTTACCATTGCTCAAGCTCCGAATGGAGATTTATATGTTGGTACTGGAGAGGGAAATTTTTATTTTCTCGCAGGTACAGGAGTAGCAGGCTTTACAGGAAATGGAATTTTCAAATCAACTGACGATGGCATAACATGGACATCTTTAACTTCAACTCAACCAACAAGTCAAAATACAATTTCTAGTGCTTGGATTGGAGTGAATAAAATTCAAGTCGATCCTAACAATTCAAATCATATTTACGCTGGTACAAATAAAGGGCTTAAAATTTCTAATGATGCTGGCAATACTTGGGTAAGTGCAGTTGGGCCATCAGTAAATGGTTCTTCAACAGATGTTCAAGTTTCTAATGGTCGTGTCATTGCTATCGTTTCAGATAAGCCATGGCTTTCTGTTGATAATGGTGCAACATTTACTAATGTAAGTCTAACAGGTTCTGGTTGGGCAAGCACAGCTTCGAGTCGTGTTACAATTTCAATTGCACCTTCCGATGAAAATTTTGTTTATGCATTTTTAGCTGCAACGACTGGAGCAATGCAAGGAGTTTATGTTTCTACTAATGGTGGTGTAAATTGGACTATGGTTTGTGGTGCAGGAAATGCACAATTTGATCCATTCGGTGGTAATGGTCAAGGAGATTACGATAATATTGTTTCTGTAGATCCAACTAATAAATACCGTGCAATTTTTGGTGGCACTGCATTGTATGAGTTTCGTATTGATTCAACACAAAATCCGGTTGCCGGACAATGGACTCAGATTGCTTCTGAATTCCCTGCAAGCCCATATAATCCTTTTTATGTTCACTCCGATAAACATTCCATCACTTGGCATCCAAGTCAGGTTGGAATATTTTATGTTGGATGTGATGGAGGAATTTTTAGGTCAAACTTGCATCCTACTTATGGTTTAACATTCATTCCAATGAATTCTGGATATAACATTACACAATGTTATTCTATAGCTATTGAAAATACGGTTGCTGCAAAAAACCAAGCAATGGCTGGTACCCAAGATAACGGAACGCACTTTATTGATGGTTCTGGTAATACTGCTATGTCATCGATTGCTACAGGGGGTGGTGACGGTGGTTGGTGTGATTTTTCATTTTTAAATCCATTAGCAACATTTCAAACAGTTTATTATGGTTCATTGTCACGCTCCAATAATCGTGGTTCAGGTTCCTCTTCGTTTTATGATTTAAGAATTGATCCTGCTACGAATAGTCCAGTAGGCGAGAACCCATCTTTTGCAAGTTTTGTTACTCCAATTAGATTATGGGAAAGCACTACTGATATTTTGACAGGAGATTCTATTTCATTTACTAATTCAATGGCTGCTCAAAATAAAGATGTCACCAACGGAACTTCTGCAACTTATTCTGGAACGCTTACTGTACCAATGCCAATTGTTTCGCCTGCTGCAGTAGTAGTATTGAATACTTTACTGTTTGTTGCAGGTGCTGATACTATTACTTGTACTTCAGGTGGAGTATTAGGAGGTGATGGTACTGGTAACGTAAATGGGACAACAGGAGCATACCAGCTTACATTTAATACTTTACCTGCGGCAAATATTGTTTTAAAAGCATTCTTTTATGTTCAATATGGAGCAGGAACAATATTTACATTAAATAGTAATGTAGCAGGAAAATTTATTAATCACACTGTTAGTAGCATTGTTAATCCAGATGACGTTGTTAAAGTGCAGGATGTGATTCAATCTCATCTTGCAGTTGGATTTACAAGCAATAATGGAGTTTATATAACACGTCGACCGCTAGATTTTTCTACAACACCATTATGGATAAAAGTTGCAGGAACAAATTCGGCGCCAGATTTATTTTCAGGACAAGCAAATTGTTTAGCTTGGTCACCAAACGGGGATCATTTATTTGTTGGAACTTCAAGTGGTTTAGTTTTTCGTATTAGCAATCTTGCATCTGTAACTGATTCAGCTAATGGAGATGTCGATTATGGAACTGCTCCAAATCCAACTTGTCAAGTTGTTTGCACACGCATAGGTAATTTTTCTAGTAGGGAAATAACTTCAATTGATGTAAATCCAAATAATCCAGATCAAGTGATTGTTTGTCTTGGTAATTATTCCAATACACAATATGTTTATTTGTCAACCAATGCAACAACTGCAACTGGAATTACTGGAACTTTTGCTGACAAAACTGGAAATCTTGATAACATTGGAGGCGTTCCTTGCTTTACTGTAACGTTTGATAAGTATGTTGCGAATAGAGCTCTCGTTGGAACGGAGCATGGTATTTATGAAACAAGCAGCATTACAGCTGCATCTGTATCGTGGGCTCCTGCAATGACCGGACTTGATTATTGTCCTGTAGATATGATTCGTCAACAACGTTGGGAGCCATGGCAAGTTCCTAATGCTGGATGTTTTTACATTGGTACACATGGTCGAGGAATGTGGAGAGATGATTCATCATTCCAAGCGCCAACTTCTATTAATAACCCATCAAACCCATATTTCTCTAACGGAAATGGTTCAAATAGTGACTTAAGAGTGTTTCCGAACCCGGTTGTTGATAACTCTAATGTGACCTTTAATCTTGATAAAAAAGGCACTGCTACAGTAAAAATCTACGATCTTACAGGTAAAGTTGTTTTCGAAAATGACTATGAAAATCTAAGTTTAGGAACCAATACAATTGAATTTGAAACAAGTGAAATGTTAAAGGGAATTTACATCATCACTGTGCTACAAGCCAATAAACGTATAGGAAGTGGACGTTTCATCAAAATGAATTAGTAATATGTTTTTTTTAATTACATCCCGATTATTAAAATAATCGGGATGTTTTTTTTTATTGAATTTTTGTAAAAAGTATAAAATAAAACGTTCCTTTTGGTTTTTTGTGTTTGGCATCAAATTCGCTTGTAAAAGTCCATTTTTTGCCTTTTTACCGACAACTTATTAACCATAGCGAAAAACGAGTTTATGTATAACATTTTATATTATTTTTGGCTTACCAATTGGTATAAATAATAACAAACAAAAAAAATCATGGCAAAAAAAGCAACAAAAAAAGTAGCTAAAAAAGCTCCTAAAAAAGCAGCTAAAAAAGCAGCTAAAAAGAAAACAGCTCGTAAACCGAATGCTGCATTCATGAAAGCTCTAACTCTTAGTGCATCTCTTGCGGATGTAGTTGGTAGCACACCAATTCCACGTACAGAAATTGTAAAAAAGATTTGGGTTTACATTAAGAAGAACGGTCTTCAAGACAAAAAGAACCGTCGAATGATTAATGCAGATGCGAAGTTAAAAGTACTTTTCGCAGGGAAAGCACAAATTTCCATGTTTGAACTTGCAAAAGTTATTTCAAAGCACGTAAAATAGTTTCTAAACTATTTTTAGAGAAAGGGGCTTTACGCCCCTTTTTTTATGTACGAATTTTTTGTAACCTATTTTGTTTTATGATATAGGATATTATAGACAGAACTAATTAATTTTATAATGTTTTTCATTCCACTATCAAATAAAGTTTTGATAGTTGTAACTTTGAATAAAATACTTTTCTATGAAACCAATTAAAGTTGCCATCAATGGTTTCGGTCGTATTGGCCGCGTTTCTCTTCGGGTAATTTTTGAACGCAATGATATAGAAGTTGTCGCCATCAATGATTTGGCAGACGCACGTACACTTGCCCATTTGTTAAAGTACGATTCCGTTCATCGTCGTTTTCCGGGAGAGGTAATTGTAGATGGAAATTCAATTATTGTAAATGGTAAATCGATTCCAGTTACCGCTGAAAAAGATCCGTCAAAACTAAATTGGGGAAAATTTGAAACAGATATCGTTATCGAATCTACGGGTAGATTTTTGGATATTCCATCTGCTACGATGCATTTGAAGGCGGGAGCAAAAAAGGTTTTATTATCAGCTCCTCCTGATGGGAATGACATTAAGTCGATTGTAATGGGTGTCAATGATTCCATTTTAACTAAGGATGATTTAATTATTTCCAACGCATCTTGTACAACAAATTGTGCTGCTCCAATGATTAAAGTGCTCGATGATAACTGGGGAATAGCAGACGGCTATATAACTACAATTCACTCTTATACTGGTGACCAACGTTTGCACGATTCGCCTCACAAGGATTTACGTCGTGCGCGTGCTGCTGCAGTATCAATGGTTCCAACTTCAACGGGTGCTGCTAAGGCAATAACCAAAATTTTTCCACATCTTGATGGTAAATTAGGCGGTTGTGGAATTCGTGTTCCAGTACCTGATGGATCTTTGACCGATATTACGTGTGTACTGAATAAATTAGCTTCCGTGCAGGAAATCAACGCTGCGTTTAAAAAAGCTTCTGAAGGAGCTTTAAAGGGGGTTTTGGAGTACACCGAAGACCCAATCGTTTCCATTGATTGTGTTGGAAATCCGCATTCTTGTATTTACGATGCTGAATTTACTTCTGTAGTCGGCAACATGGTGAAGTTAATGGGCTGGTATGATAATGAAATGGGGTATTCGAGCCGACTTGTAGATTTGATTCAAAAAATGTGGAAATAAAATTCAATGTTATTTTTTGTTGAAAATCTGCAGCTTATTTTCTTTTAAAATAAAAAACGCTTTTTTTTCGATTCGTACAACCAATGCTTCAGGATCTATTCCATCGAATACTGTTTTTTCTAAAGTCGTAATATTGATTTCTGACAGTTCGGGTTTTCTATAATAAATAATGTGTTCGTCAAGCACTTGAAAGTTTTTCAATTCTTTTTCTGGTATAGTTTTCGAGTAGGTTCCGAAAATATCGAATATCATAATTCCTGTGGAAGGATTATTCAGAAATAAACGATTGTCTTTTTCAATGATAAAATTGGGTTGTAATTCTATTCCAAGAACTTGGGAAAGATTTCCTGTACGATTTTCTATTTGAAGGTTTCTGTTGAGCCGAACCAATTCGAAATTGGTCTGGTCGTATATCCATAAGCCATTGTCATGCGATGCTGCAGCGAGGGCTGTTAATGGAAATCCAATTGTTTCTAATGCCGTCGCTTCACCAATTTCGCTCAGCGTATTATCGAGTGTAATGATGCGATTAAAATCTTTGTAAAATAAAATGATTCGCAACGCATTTGTAGCATCTGCAGAAGTAATTGCACCAAAATTTTTGTTGCTGAATGATTTTTGTAAAACACCTATCGAGTCAAATTTATTAATTGTAGCTCCATCAATGAGGTATGCATTTCCGAGGTTATCTGTAACTAATTTTTCAGCTTCTGTTTTAATGGTGGCATGGGGTGTTTGTGCCACAATTGGGAATGCGAAAGCGAACTGTACAATAATTAGTAAACTATATTTTAATAATCTAAACATCTTGTAAAGATATGTAAGCAACGGTTGAATTACGCAGCACTACTGATTTATTCAATTTCTAGTTGTCATTATTTTAACGCCAAAATTTCATCGGCAAACTTTCTGTCGTTTGAAAGCCTTCGTATTTTGTGTTGTCCTCCAAGTTTATCTTTTGATTTTAACCAATTGTAAAATGTTCCTTTTGAGAGACTGCTGATTATGGGCGCCTGCATCACCAAATTATTATAACGTTTAGCTTCGTAATCGGAATTGATTGTTTTTAAAGCATTATCGAGAAGCTCCGTAAAATAATTTAAATCGTTAGGAGGAATCCTAAATTCAATCAGCCATTCATGCGCACCTGAACCGTTTTGGTTATTCATAAAAATTGGTGCAGCCGTATACTCTTCTATTTCTGCTCCAGTTTTTTCGCAAGCAATACGTAGCGCTTTATCTGCATTTCCAATCATGAGTTCTTCTCCAAAAGCATTTATAAAATGTTTTGTTCTTCCTGTGATTCGGAATCGGTAGGGGAGCAGATTTGTAAATTCTATAGTGTCTCCGACATTGTAGCGCCAAAGACCACCAGTTGTTGAAACAATTAAAGCGTAATTTTTCCCTATTACAACTTCATCGAGGTTTAAAGTTTTACAAGGTGTAACATTTGAATCAGCTAAACCTTCTTCTGCAGGAAGAAATTCATAATATATTCCATAATCCAGCAACAATAATAATTCATCAGATTCGCGTTGGTCTTGCATACCAAAAAATCCTTCTGAGGCATTGTATAATTCTAATAAATTTATATCAAATCCAAGAACCTCATTTACTTGCTTTTTATATGGTAAATAATTTACACCACCGTGAAAATAGACTTCCAGGTTGGGCCAAATTTCTTTGATGGATTTTTTCCCCGTGTCCTTTAAAATTTTTTGAAGTAAAATAAGCATCCACGATGGTACGCCGGCTAAACTCACAACATTATCATTGATGGTTGACGTTGCTAGTTGTTTTAGCTTCTCTTCCCACTTACTTATTAATGCAATGGCTACGCTCGGTGAGCGAAAATAATCGGCAATCATGGGAAGATTCTGAATTATAATAGCAGATACATCTCCAGTAAAAGTTTTATTTGAATCATTTGACTCTGTTTGATAACTACCTCCAAGTGCTAGGTTTTTACCAGTGAATAAATGATGATCGGGATAATTAGCGCAATAAAAAGTAATCATGTCTTTACCGCCTTTGTAATGACAGCCCTTTAAGGATTCTTCGGTAATGGGAATAAATTTGCTTTTATCGCTTGTTGTTCCTGCTGACTTAGCAAACCATTTTACCGCAGTTGGCCACAATAAAAATTGTTCGCCCTGTCTTAAGCGGTCAATGTATGGTTTGATGGATTCGTAGGATTGTACAGGAACCTCTCTTCTAAATTGTTCTGTGTTTTTGATGGTATTGAAACCATGTATATTTCCAAATTCTGTTTTTCTTCCAGCTTCAATTAATTTTTGAAAACATTCGTCTTGTACTTCATGGGGAAACTTCCGAAACAAATCAATTTGATGAATTCGTTTGGTCATGTACCAAGAAGCTATGGAATTTAAAATTGTCAATTTATATTATTGCTTAGTTTTTGTTTTTTTTGATTCAAACCACTTTGTAATTTCTTCCAAATTCATTGCATTCAAGCAAGTTTCTTTTGTCAACATTCCTTTGCGCGCTGCTGCTGTTCCCCAATGTAAATCCAGTAATCCTTCTGTTTCGTGCGCGTCTGGATTGATAGAAATTAAAACACCTTTGTCAATGCAATAGGGAATCCATGTCCAGTCAATGTCTAATCGATAGGGATGTGCATTTAATTCTATCGCGACGCCATTTGCTGCGCAGGCCTCTATTATTTTTTTATGATCTATCGGATATCCTTCGCGTGAAAGCAATAATCGTCCTGTAGGATGACCAAGTATTGTTGTAAACGGATTTTCTATTGCTTTAAGTAGTCTTGCTGTGGCTTTTTCCTGATCCATTTTTAAATTGGAATGAATAGATGCTACAACAAAGTCAAATGTTTCAAGAATTTCTTTTTTATAATCGAGCGATCCATCGTTTAAAATATCCGATTCAATGCCTTTGAATATTTTGAACGATGCCATTTTATTATTCAGTTCATCTATCTCTAACTGTTGCTCCAAAACTGTTTCTGGTTTCATCCCATTGGCGTAAAAAGCAGATTGTGAATGATCGCAAATTCCAAAGTAGGAATAACCTAATTCACGGCATCTATTAGCCATTTGTGCTAAGGTATTCATCCCATCGCTGTACTTGCTATGATTATGTAAAATACCTTTTAGGTCAGTTGCTTCAATTAGTTTTGGTAAATTATTATTTTGTGCTAAATTCAATTCACCTCTTCCTTCGCGTAGTTCTGGTTCAATGTATTCTAATTCATATCCTGCATACAAATCTTCCTCCGTTTCTGGATTTAAATCGCCTCGGTATGAAAATGTTTCTAATTGTTTTATGTGTGAACTATTTCCAGTTGTTTGAAATAAAACTTGAGCAAATGATTCTTCATCGCAGGTGTGAATTTGTATGGGTATTTGTCTTTCATTTATAAAGTTTTCTAATTTAATTTCCTTTTCAGAAACGGCGGCAACAATTTCAATTTTTTCTATGATTATAGATTTTCTACGAACATCGCCACTGAGTGAAATAAATGCCGAACCTGTTTGTGTTTTTAAGTATTCTACTAAAGCCAATGCAGTTGCCTCACAGGATGCGTAATGGAATTTACCTTTACTCTCCATAGAAAATTCGATGTATTTTTTTACTGCCGCCTGTGTTTTTTCTCCAAATCCTTTTAAAGTAACTAATCGATTTTCATTGCAGGCATACAATAATTCACCAGGTGATTCCACTTCAAGCTCTTTCCATAGTTGTCCAACTTTTTTAGGACCAATACCTTTTATTCTTAACATTTCTATAACTCCAATTGGTGTTATTGATAAGGCCTCTTCCAATTCCTCTAATTTCCCAGTTGTTTGTAGCTCATAAATTTTTGAAGCGATGCCTTTTCCGATACCTTCAAGAGCTGCTAATTCTTCTATGTTTTTCCCTTCTAAATTTATGTCGGTTTTGTCTAACCTATATGCAGCATTAATAAGCGCTTTCACTTTAAACGGATTTTGTCCGTGCAATTCCTGTAATTGTCCTGTCAGTTTAAGTTTTGCAGCTATTTTTTCTGTATTCATAAAAATTATTAGAGTACAAAAATGAAGAAATTTCTGTCATAACAATTGCCTTTTTACGATTATATTTGTAGCATGAGTTGCAAATTTTCCCATTTAAAACACTTTCCACTTTTTTTTGTTTTTTTCGTGGTTTCGGACGTTATAGCGCAACAAGTCCCTTTTACCGTGGAAATCGAGCCTGTCATTGCTGGGCCACTTCCTAAAATGCATTCTTTTGCATTTGCTCAATCTGGTTCGAAGTGGTTATTTGTAGGAGGTAGAACAAATGGACTTCATGGCTTTTCTACGAACGATAGTTTTGATGTCATCTATGCAAGTGATGTGATTACTGTAATTGATACTGCAACTTGGTCCTGGTATTCTTCTCCACTTGGAGTTTTGCCAACTGCGGTTGCAGATCCATTGCGTACAACAAATATGCAATACACGCGAATTGGAGATTATCTTTATTTGACTGGTGGTTTTGGCTGGGATAGTATTGCGAATGGGTTTCGAACCTTTCCTACACTTACAGCAATCCATATTGATAACATGATTAATGCAGTTGTTTATGGAACACCAATTGCTTTAAATATCCGTCAAATTTATGATACTAATTTTAGAATATCAGGTGGTGAAATGCAACAGATGAATGGTGAATGTTTTCTTTTTTTTGGACATAATTTTTCTGGACGTTATTCGGATCCACCTCAACCAACTTTTACTCAGGTTTATTCTCCCCAAATAAAACGATTTACAATTAATGACGATGGTATAAACTTATCCGTTTCAAATTTTACTTTTTTAACGGATACAAATAATTTCCATCGTCGCGATTTAAATGTTGGTAATGTGGTTCATCCAGATGGAACTTTTGGATGGTGTGCATACAGTGGTGTTTTTAGAAAGGATTGTAACATGCCGTATTTATGGCCTATAAACTTTGATCCAACAAATGGAGCTGTTGTTGATTCTTCATTTTCTCAAACAATGAATAATTATACTTGTGCAATGGAACCTCTTTTTGATTCTGTTCAAAAAACGATGTACACAATTTTATTTGGTGGTGAAAGTCAATATGAATTCAATCCTGTTACACAACAATTGATTTTAGATTCATTGGTGCCTTTTGTAAGTGATATTTCTGTTCTTGTTCACGACCAGGCGGGCCAATGGTCCCAATTACCTTTGCAGCTACAAATGCCCGGTTTGCAGGGATCAAATATGAAATTTGTTCCCAATACTTTCGTCCCTTCTTACTCCAACGAGGTTGTTAAATTGCGAGAACTCAGTGGAAGAGTACTTGTAGGATATTTAGTAGGAGGTATTGTTGCTGTTGTTCCGAATGGTCATCCCTCAAGTTGGGCTAATGATACTGTTTACCGTGTTTGGATTTCTCCTGACCAAGTTTTACTTGCTGTAAATGATTTGAACCCATTAGGTCAAGTGAATATTTTTCCAAATCCTGCGAATAATCAAGTAACTATTCGTACAAATTTTAATGGAGCAGTTGCGATTTCATTGCTCGATGCACAAGGACGTGTATTGCGATCTGAAAATAGATTTGAAAGGAAGGATGTTATTTTTAATACTCAAAATCTTTCAATGGGAATTTATACAATTCAAGTAACCATTGGTGATTCGATATCGCAGTCTAAACTTGTTATTGTACGCTAATTGGAAATTCAGCTAATTTATGATACGTACAGATTATTTCGCTGATGTAGTTCTCCCGCTTTCACTTCCTGCTCTTTTTACCTATAGAATTCCCCAAACGCTAAACAATCAAATTCAACCTGGGATGCGTGTGGTGGTACAATTTGGTAAAAACAAATTGTATGCTGCAATAGTTTGGAAGGTTCACGAAACTTCACCTGCTTACATCACCAAATACATTGACTCTGTTTTAGATGAACGACCTGTAGTTACAGTACTACAATTGAATTTTTGGGAGTGGATGTCGAATTATTATTTATGTGCTAAAGGTGATATTATGCTTGCAGCGCTTCCTTCTGGATTGCGTTTAACAAGTGAAACAAGAATTTTGTTAAATCCAAATTGGGAGGGAGATCGAAAAGATTTAGATGATGAAACTTTTGCGTTGTGTGAAGCTTTAGATGTTAAGGTCACTTTAACCATCGATGATATTGCTGCAATTTTGGATAAAAAAACTGTTTATCCCATTATTAGAAAATTATTAGATGAAGGTGTGATATTAGTTTATGAAGAAATTCAACAGCGTTATCAACCCAAGTTTGAAACGTATGTTCGTTTAGGAGATGAGTATGCAGATGAAGAAAAATTGAAAGCGATTTTTGTAAAGTTAGAGAAACGTTCTTTTAAGCAATTACAATTAGTAATGGCGTACTTGCATTTGTCAGCACATTATAGTAACAATCCTAAGCAAGTAAGGAAAGCAGATCTTTTGAAATATGCTGGAGTAGGTGATGGGATATTTTCTGCAGTTGTAAAAAAAGGGTTATTCTTGATTGAAGAATTTGAGATTTCAAGATTAATCCTCAAGCAAAGTAGTAATGAGACTTTGACCTTAAGTTCACATCAAGAGCACGCTATTAGTACTATTCGTAATCATTTTGAAACCAAGGACATTTGTCTGTTACATGGTGTTACTTCGAGTGGCAAAACAGAAGTATATATTCGATTAATTTCTGAACAAATTTCTTTAGGTAAACAGGTTTTGTATTTACTTCCAGAAATAGCATTAACAACCCAATTAATAGTTCGTTTGCAAAAACATTTTGGCGAGAAGGTTTTAGTTTATCATTCTCGTTTCAATGAAAATGAGCGGGTAGAAGTGTGGAATGAAGTTTTAAAAAATAAACCTGTTGTTGTTATTGGAGCTCGCTCTGCAATTTTTTTACCATTTGGTAATTTAGGAATTATTATTATTGACGAAGAGCATGATTCCTCTTTCAAACAACATGATCCTTCACCAAGATACAATGCACGAGAGTGCGGAATTTGGCTAGCGAAAATGCATGGTGCAAAAACACTGTTAGGATCAGCAACTCCTTCTATTGAGTCTTTTTACCACGCTCAGCATAGCCGTTATGGGTTGGCAATATTGACCGAACGTTATGGAGGTACTTCACTTCCAGAAATTACAGTTGTTGATATCAAAGAACTTGCTCGAAAACGATTGATGAAATCACATTTTTCACCTTATTTAATTGAGCGAATTGAAGTTGCATTAGCTGCAAAAGAACAAGTTATTTTATTTCAAAATAGGAGGGGATTTGCTCCTTCCATTGCTTGTCAGGATTGCAGTCATATATCAAACTGTGTGCGTTGTGCTGTTAGTTTGACTTATCATAAAAATTCTAATCAGCTGCGCTGTCATTATTGTGGTTGGACCATTTTACCTCCAACACAATGTGCTGCATGTGGTAGTACCGAGTTAAAAATGAAAGGTTTTGGAACGGAGAAGATTGAAGAGGAGCTTCAGTTAATTTTACCAGATGCGAAAATTGCGCGCATGGACTTGGATACCACACGTGGTAAATTTAGTTTGCAACATTTAATTAATGATTTTGAATTACAAAATATTAATATTCTTGTTGGAACACAAATGGTTACCAAGGGATTGGATTTTGGAAATGTTTCACTTGTAGGCGTTTTAGCTGCTGACCAATTAATGAGTTATCCTGATTTTCGCGCTGCGGAGAGAGGTTTTCAACTCATGGCACAAGTTGCAGGTCGTGCTGGAAGGAGGGATAAAGTAGGCGAAGTAATTATTCAATCGTACAATCCCGAGCACTCGATTATTAAGTGCGTAGTGGGGCATGATTTTGCAACCATGTATCGTAATGAATTGGCAGAGCGTATGGAATTCCATTATCCTCCTTTTTATCGACTAATCCGTTTGTCATTGAAATCTAAAGATCATGTCATGTTGGATGTTGGCGCAAAATATTTAGCGGATAGATTAAGAGTACAATTTGCTGATCGTATACTTGGTCCTGAATTCCCTCCTGTGGGGAAAGTACGCGATGAATTTGTAAAAAATATTTTAGTTAAAATAGCTCGTGAATCAAATAGCACTTCAGTAAAAGATATAATAGTTCGCGAACTCGTTTTGTTTAAAACAAATGTAGATTTTAAGAAGGTTAGGGTAGTTTGTGACGTTGATCCCAACTAATAATTAGCGACCAAAATAATCATCGAGGGAGAATTTGTTTTTTACACGAACGCCTCTTTCTGTTTCTTCAACAGTGCAACATTCATTCACCCCATCGTGTTCGAAAAACAAAACAAATTCTTCTTTTGCAGCTTGGGGTAAAAAACTTTCTTTTTCTTTCAATGTCTCTAATGGACAAACATCATAAGCCATAATCCAGGGTAAAGGAATGTGCGCAACACTTGGTAAAAGGTCTGCCATAAAAACAACTTTTTTCCCTTTGTAACTAATGATAGGATGCATCATTGCACGAGTATGGCCATTGGTAATCATAATTTTGATTCCTGGAATTAAATCTTCGTTTGGGTTGATAAATTTTAATTGCCCGCTTTCTTGTATTGGTAAAATATTTTCTTTTAGGAAGCTTGCCTTTTCTCGGGCATTTGGATTGGTGGCCCAATTCCAATGTTCTTCATTACTCCAATATGTTGCGTTTGGAAATTCAGTTGTTAGTTTTGTGCGATCTTCATTGTATTTTATACTTCCTCCACAATGATCAAAATGCAAATGCGTTAAAAACATATCTGTAATATCACTTCTTTCATATCCTTTAGCTCGCAACGATTTTTCTAAAGATGCTTCACCATTCAGAAAATAGTGACCAAAAAATTTAGCATCTTGTTTGTTTCCCATGCCATTGTCGATGAGCATTAAGCGATTGCCATCTTCTATAAGCAAACACCGCATGGCCCAATTACACATATTTTTTTCGTCCGGTACATTTTCCTTGCTCCATAAACTTTTTGGTACAACTCCGTGCATTGCCCCTCCGTCGAGTTTAAAAAAACCTGTTTCGATCGAATGTAGTTTCATAAATTATAAAGAGTTTTGTGTTTTGATGAAAAGTAATATTTGTTATTATTTATTTGCTTAAAGATAGGAAATTGAAATGTAGAAATCCAAAATTTCAATTTTGTTTATTTTAATATATTTTGTGGTCATTAACATTTTTATGTTTAAAAGACCTTTGTTTTTTGAATTTTGATAATCCAATTTAGAGTAGTTTAGTTGAAATATAAAAAATGAAAATACATTTCATCGCAATCGGTGGTAGCGCAATGCATAATATGGCAATTGCAATGAAACTTAAGGGGAATGAAGTGACGGGTTCGGATGATGAAATCAATGAGCCATCGCGGAGTAGGTTGGCTAAATATGGGATTTTACCAACTGAGTTGGGCTGGTATCCGCATCTGTTAACTGCTGCTATTGACGAAGTGATTCTTGGAATGCATGCGCGTGCTGATAATCCAGAATTGGTTCGTGCGCAAGAACTCGGACTGAGAATATTTTCATATCCAGAATATTTATACGAACAGAGCAAAACAAAAACTCGAATTGTAATTGGTGGTAGTCATGGAAAGACCTCTATTACTGCTATGGTTTTGCATGTTTTGAAGTACTGTAATGTTGATACAGATTACATGGTTGGAGCTCAATTGGCGGGTTTTGAAACAATGGTCAAAACAACTGTAGAAGCAAAAAGTATTGTGTTGGAAGGAGATGAATACCTAGCATCACCCGTTGACCGGCGCCCGAAATTTCATTTGTATCATCCGCATATTGCTTTGCTTAGTGGAATTGCATGGGATCATATAAATGTGTTTCCAACATTCGATATTTACGTGGAGCAATTCAGAATATTTGTAAATCTCATTGAGCAAAATGGAACGCTTGTTTATTGCAAGGAAGATAAAGTTTTAATGGAAGTTGCAGGCAAGGCAAGGAAAGACATTGTATTGAAACCCTATGGAGTTCCTGCTCATGAAATTGTAGATGGAACAACTTATCTATTGCGCAATGGGAAACGCATTCCACTATTGATTTTTGGTGATCACAATCTCATGAATGTGGAAGGAGCGTGTTTGGTGTGTGAAGGAATGGGAGTGAGTGAATCACAATTTGTTGAAGCGATACAATCGTTTTCAGGAGCAGCTAAGCGTTTGGAATTGGTCCGCAAGGAAGGAACATTTTCTTGTTACAAAGATTTTGCACATTCTCCTTCAAAGTTAAAGGCAACTACTGCAGCTGTTAAAAAACAATTTCCAAATAGGAAAATTGTGGCTTGTATGGAATTGCACACATTCAGTTCTCTAACTGCCGATTTTCTGAAAGAATACAATGGAGCAATGGATACTGCCGATGAGGCATTTGTATATTACAATCCTCATACTATAGAACATAAAAAACTGTCTGCGATTTCAGTTTCACAAGTGAAAGATGCTTTTGCAAGAACTGATTTGAAAGTTTCTACGGATTCCAATTCTTTAATAGCAGAATTATCATCTCGTAATTGGAATAATTCTGTTTTACTATTAATGACTTCAGGGAATTTTGATGGAGTAGATTTTACTCAATTTGCCAACTCACTTAAGTTGTAGCTTATTAACTAAGACGCTTTTCTTTTAATCTAAAAATTACGGTCACGAGTACAGTTACTGCAAAACCCAATAAAAAATTTGGATTACTCCAGTACCTTGCGCGGTCTGCCATATTTTGTTTTGTTATCGATGCTAAAAATTCCTGTATTTCACTTCCTCTCCCTGTTTCCATCATATGTTTTAAATCTGCAGCAACATTGATATGGGTAAGTGCTATAAAAAATGCAATTCCCCAAATGATAGTGATAATAATTGCTGTTATGCCACCTGCTTTTAGGCATCGTTTAAAAGTTGATGTGGTAGCTGATTGCATTTCTGCAACCATTTTAATGCTCATGTATATGCACGTGAAGTATGCTAGTTGAGGACTGTAATAGAGAAACATTTCAACTATTCCTGATGGACCAGTTGACATTGATAACATCATAGAATAGAATTGTAGCATACCTACTACAATTCCACCTATCAATCCAATAAACACTGGGATTTTCATTTACTATTCAAACTAAATTATTACACCAAAATAGTTTTTAAAATTCCTTAACCATTCATGGAAATTAGAAACTCCTCATTCGAGTTTGTATTCTTCATTTGAGATTTAAGGAAATCCATTGCTTCTTGTGGATTCATATCAGCAAGGTGATTACGTAAAATCCAAATACGTTGTTGCATTTCTTTATCCATCAATAAGTCATCACGTCGAGTAGAAGATGCAACCAAATCAATTGCAGGGAACACACGTTTGTTTGCGAGTTTGCGATCGAGTTGTAATTCCATGTTACCTGTTCCTTTGAATTCCTCGAAAATAACTTCGTCCATTTTAGAACCGGTGTCAATCAAAGCTGTTGCAATGATTGTCAATGATCCGCCACCTTCAATTTTACGCGCAGCTCCGAAGAATCGTTTTGGTTTTTGTAAAGCATTTGCTTCTACACCACCAGAGAGTACTTTTCCTGATGCAGGTTGAACGGTATTGTAAGCACGAGCAAGTCGTGTGATAGAATCAAGAAGAATAACAACATCATGTCCGCACTCAACCATACGTTTTGCTTTTTCCAAAACGATGTTGGCAATTTTCACATGTCGATCAGCAGGTTCATCGAATGTTGATGCGATAACTTCTGCTTGAACACTTCTTGCCATATCCGTTACTTCCTCGGGACGTTCATCAATTAGAAGTATCATTAGATATGCTTCAGGATGATTATCGGCAATTGCATTTGCAACTTCTTTAAGTAAAATTGTTTTACCAGTTTTCGGTTGAGCAACAATTAATCCACGCTGACCTTTTCCAATTGGAGTAAACATATCCATAATTCGCATGGACATATTTGTTTTAGATTTTCCAGTATTGCAAAGGTTGAATTTTTCTTTAGGAAAAAGAGGTGTTAAAAAATCAAATGGAACACGGTCGCGCACGAAAGCAGGATCTCGGCCAGATATTTTATCAACTTTTACCAATGGAAAATATTTTTCCCCTTCTTTTGGAGGTCGTACTGCTCCCTTTACGGTATCACCTGTTTTTAATCCGAAAAGTTTTATTTGCGATTGAGAAACGTAAACATCATCAGGTGAATTTAAATAATTATAATCTGATGATCGTAGGAAACCATAGCCATCGGGCATAATTTCAAGCACACCTTCGGCAACTACAATGTTGTCGAAATTGTACATTTCTTCAATTGGTTTATTTTGTTGAAAAGGTTGTCGATTAAAATCGCCAGGAGTATTTTGATTTTGTTGATTTTGTTGAAATTGCTGACGTTGCTGTGGGTAATTTTGATGTTGCGGAGGTCGTGGGTTGGGAGTTGGATTAGTGTTTGGAGTTGGATTATTTACCTCATTAGGTAATTTTTGATTTTCATTTTGTTGTTCACCTGTTTTTTGAATGTTATCTTTTGCAGCTTGTGCCTGTATAAATGCAGGAGGTTGGTTGTATGCAGGCGGGGCAGGAGGTGGGCTTGAATTTTTGTTATTTTGGTGTGACTTCTGGTAAGGATTTGTAGGGTGAATATTTGGGGTTGTAGGCTGTTGATTTTGTTGTGGAGCTGTTGGACTACTATTTACGCTGTTAGCTGTGTCAGATGGGATTAAATTAATTTTAGCAGGTTGCTTTTCTGTTGTTTCTTCCAAGGAAACAAATCTTGAATCTACTTTATTTTCAGTGTTTAGTATTGCAGGTGTTTCTTCTGCAACGATTTCTATTTTAGGTTTGCGTCCCCTTTTCGGTTTTTCATCTCCCGAATCTTTTATTTCATTTTTTGCTCCGCTCATTGCTTGTAGATCTAGAATTTTGTAAATAAGTTCTTGTTTTTTAAAGCTTTCAAACTTTGGAATATTGAGACCCTGTGCGATTTCACGGATTTCCCCAACCAGTTTGCTGTTTAGGTCTATTATGTCGTACATATGATGTTGTGAGAATTGATAAAAAGATTTGTTTAAATTTATTTTTGGATTTTGAACATGGAAATAGAAAGGATAAAAAATTCCACGGATGAAAGATGGTTTATTTTACATGCTTTTGTTAAGAGATTTTTTGGGAAGTGAAAGCCACAGGGCTTTCTCACGCGAACATTAGATTGCAATAATACGAAGATTATTTTAATTACAAGCAATTATTGTCTTTTTTTAATGTTTTGTTGACTCAATTTGATTCAGTTTCTTTGTATTTAATAAACAAGATTACTATGCTGCAGCGTTTTCAATCGATTATCCTTGGACTTATTATTGTATTCTTATTTATAGGACATTTTGTGATTGCTAATGCTAAGCCATTTTTATTTATTTCAATGATCAGTATTGCTTTCCTTTCCTTTGTTACACTTTTGAGTTTTAAAAAGCGTAAGCGACAAATAGCACTGTGTAAAATCGGTATTGTTTTATGTTTGTTGATTTCTGTTGGTTTAATGCTGTGGCCTGGAAACTTTTTACAGCATCAGCAAAAAACATCTTTTGAGAATTATTTGTTTTTAGTTATAGTATTTCTTTTTTTATTGGCTGCGTATTTTATTAAAAAAGACGACAATCTAGTAAAAGGTGCAGATCGGTTAAGATAGTATTTTAGAAATTCAGATCATTCATTTCTATGTGAATGATGGAGCTGTTCGTACAGATTAATATTTGATACTATTTTTTATCGAATTAAAGAAACGTGACCAATTAAGTTATGTCTTCGACTTAAACTATCCATCGCTGTTATTTTCCAAACATAAACATCTACTTGGCATTCATTAGAACGACCTTGAACACAGCCATTCCAACCTTTAGCAAGGTCTGTTGTATTGAAAATTAGATTACCCCAACGATCGAAAATCCATATTTCGAAACGATCTGGATCTATTCCAAAGCTTTGTGATAAAAACAAATCATTATCACCATCTCCATTTGGAGTGAAAGCGTTTGGTACATAAAGAGTAACATCGGGGTCTATGCAAATTTGATGTGTAATACTATTTGCACATCCATTAGTACTGGTAACTGTTAATACTACATCAAAGCAACCTGGTCCACCATAATCATACGTTGGGTTCTGTAAAAACGAACCTGCGTTTAACAAATCTCCAAACGACCAACTCCAAGTATTTGCATTTATTGAAAGATCTGTAAAAATAATTACTGGATTTAATTCGGTCGTTGGTTGAGGTGAGGAAGAGAATTCTGCAATAGGGACAGAATCAACTGTAATGTAATTTATAATTGTATCTGTGAAGACGCAACCACTAGCAGTCTTTACTGATAGTATAACTGTAAATACACCAGCATTTAAATAGCAATGTGTTGGGTTTTGAGACGTGGAAACATCACCATCGCCAAAATCCCAATCCCATCCGACAATAGATCCAGATGAAACTGATGAGAGATCAGAAAAATTTACACACAATGGCGCGCATCCTGCAAGTGTATCACCGACAAATGCTGCAATTGGATTTGGATAAACAAATAATACAACTGTGGCAGTAGCTGTACATAAATTAGCGTCTGTTACATTTACTGTGTAATTCTGAGTTGCAGCAGGAGTTAAAATTTGTACAGGTCCAACTAATGGCCCAGGATTCCATCCATATGTGTAAGCTGGAGTTCCTCCCAGTGCAGTTCCTGTTATTGTAATAGATTGACCTACGCAAATAGCAGGCGGACTCGCAATTCCTGTAACTGTTAAGAGTGGAGGTTGTGTGATGGTTAAATTAACGATTGAAGTACATCCTGCAGAATCAGTTACAACAACAGTACAAGCACCAGCAATTAGATTAGTTGCTGAGTTTGTAGTACTAGATGAACAATTCCAAGAGTAGCTTATAAGGCCTGTGCCTCCGGTTACATTAATTGATGCCGTTCCATTTGTTCCTCCAAAACAAGAAACAGGTGTTAAGTTTCCTGCTGTTGCAGTCACACCTGGAATATTGTTGATTGTTACGGAGGCAGTATCATCGCATCCGTTTGCATCTGTCACCACTACAAAATAATTTCCTGCGACTACGTTTGTTAGATTTGGCCCCAATGACATAGGGAAATACCAAATTGGAGTTAATGTTCCAGTTCCACCAGAAAACACAGAAGTAGCAGCGCCATCAGGAAGGTTACAATGTGCATCAATCGCTGTTGCCGTTACAACAACCGCTGATGGTTCGGTAACAGTTGTTGTTGAAGTTGCAGTACAACCATTCAAGTCAGTAACAATAACAGTATAATTTCCAGCACAACTATTAGAACAGTTTGCTGTGATGCATCCACTGCTCCATGCAAATGAATAACCAGGTGTTCCTCCTTGGGGAATAGCCACTACTTGACCATTGCATGCACCAAAGCAGGTAGCGTTTGTTGCTGCTGAACTAGTGCTTAGTAGTGTTGGTTGTGAAATAGTAAATGATTGTGTTAATGTACAACTATTTAAATCTGTTATAAGGCATGAGTAGACACCAGCACATAGTCCAGTAGCTGTTGGGTTAATACCACCTGACGGAGACCATAAATAGGTATATCCGGGAGTTCCACCGGAAACAGCAACTGTTGCGCTTCCATTACAAATTGAATTACATGTTAAATTAATTTGTGATTGAATACTTGTTAAAGCTAAGGGTTGCGTAATTAATACAGTTGTTGTAGAAGTGCATAAATTAAAGTCGGTAATTGTACATGTGTAACTTCCTATGCACAAACCAGTAGCTGTGGTATTTGTTCCACCACTTGGTGCCCATGAGTAAGTATAAGGAGGTACACCACTTGATCCAACCACGGTTGCAGTTCCATCGCAAAAGCTGTTACAGGTAACGTTCGTACTGTTTAAAAGTGTTACTGTTGGTGATGCAGCATTTGTAACGGTAACGGTAGTGATATAAGTACATAAATTAAAATCTGTAATTACGCATGTGTAAATTCCTGCAAGTAAATTTATTGCTGTTAATGTTGTTTGGTTGGATGGAGTCCAAAGTATCGAGTAGGGTGGAACACCTCCACTTGGATTAACAGTTGCCGATCCATTTGCGTTACCACATGTTGTTCCAACAGATGAAGTGGTAGCAGTTATAGCAGACGGTTGTGTTATTGTGAACGATCTTGTTAAAGTGCATCCTAATGGAGAACTTATTGTACAGGTATAAGTTCCTGCACATAAGCCAATGGCAGTAGGAGCTGTTCCACCTGATGGCGCCCAAGCATAAGTATAAATACCTGTTCCTCCAGCTGCAACTACTGTTGCCGTTCCGATGCACACGCCATTGCAAGATACGTTAACTTGAGATTGGGTTGCTGTAATTTGTGGAGGTTGTGTAATTGTAAATAATTGTGTTATAAAACAACCTGTAGGTGAACTTATTGTGCAGGTATAGTTTCCAGCGCACAATCCAATTGCCGTAGCGGCATTTCCACCTGATGGTGCCCAAGCGTAGGTATAGTTACCTGTCCCACCAGCTGCAATAACTGTAGCTGTTCCAGCACATACGCCATTGCACGTGAGGTTAACTTGTGATTGAGTGGCTGTAATTTGTGGAGGTTGAGTAATTATAAATGATTGTGTTATAAAACAACCATTTGGTGAGCTGATGGTACAGGTGTAGGTTCCGGCACACAATCCAATTGCCGTTGCTGCATTTCCGCCAGTAGGTGCCCAAGCATAGGTGTAAATTCCTGTTCCGCCTGCGGCCACAACCGTAGCTGTGCCATTACAAACACCATTACACGTAACATCAACTTGCGATTGGGTAGCTGTAATTTGTGGAGGTTCTGTGATTGTGAATGTTTGTGTTATAAAACAATTTACAGGAGAACTTATTGTACACGTGTATGTTCCGGCACACAAGCCGGTGGCAGTAGCAGCAGTTCCTCCAGAAGGTGCCCATGCATAAGTGTAAATTCCATTTCCACCACTTGCTGTAACGGTAGCTATTCCCGTACAACCACCAAAACAAGTAACGTTTGTTTGAGTAGGTATTGCTACGATTAGTGGTGCCTGTGTAATTGTAAATATTTGATTTACAATACAATTAATAGGAGAACTAACAGTACACGTATATGTTCCTGCGCATAAACCAGTTGCACTTGCTGCCGTTCCTCCTGAGGGTGCCCATAAATATGTAAACGTTCCGTTACCACCCGACGCTACAACTGCTGCACTTCCAGTACATCCTCCAAAACAATCTATATTTATTTGAGAAGGTACGACTGTAATGGGTGGAGGTTGTGTAATTGTAAAGGTTTGCGTAATTGAACATCCTAATGGCGAACTAATAGTACAGGTGTAGTTTCCTGCGCACAATCCGGTTGCAGCGGATGCTGTTCCACCAGTTGGTGACCATAAATAAGTAAATGTGCCATTTCCACCAGATGCAACAACATTAGCGGAACCCTGACATTGTCCATTGCAGTCAAGATCTATTTGGTGAGGGATTGCTACAATTGGAGGAGGTTCTGTGATTGTGAATGTTTGTGTTATAAAACAATTTACAGGTGAACTAATTGTACAAGTATATGTTCCAGCACAAAGTCCAGTCGCAGTGGCAGCTGTTCCTCCAGATGGCGCCCAAGCGTAGGTATAGATCCCTGTTCCACCAGACGCAATAACAGTAGCAGTTCCATTACAAACCCCGTTACAGTTTGCGTTTACTTGTGATTGTGTTGCGGTGATTACTGGCGACTGAGTAATTGTTACAATACTTGTATCTATGCATCCATTGAGGTCTGTTACAGTGAGTGTATAAGATCCTGCACAAAGGGCGGTGGCATTATTTACGTTACCTACTGTTGTGTTTGCAACTATAGGCGCCCACACAAACGTGTAAGGGCTTGTTCCACCAAGTGCTGTATTTGTTGTGGCACCAGTGCAACCCCCATTGCAAATAACATTTATTTGATTGCCTGTAAGAGCCAACGGACTGAAGGATTGAGCAACTACAACTGAATCTATTCCTATAACGCAACCTCCATTACCTGTAACTGTTACCGTGTAGGTGCCAGGACATAAACCCGTAGCAGTAGCCGCTGTTCCACCTGAAGGTGCCCAAGCGTAGGTGTAGGGAGCTGTTGCATTTGTTACTGATGTAACTGTTGCTGTACCATTACAATTTGTGCAAACTGCACTTGTATTGCTGGTAGTAAGTATCATATTAGAAAGTGGGCATTGGGTGCATGTTGTTTTATAGTACAACCCAATCATAGAGACGTTGTAGCAATCATTGGGTGCATAAAACGCATAGTTCACTGAATTTTGAGCATTCGTTAGTGAAGTGGTCACTTGAGCATAGTTCCACCAATTTGGTGAAAACGGCGCATTAATGCTGTTCATTGTACAGGTCTGTCCACCCACATTGCATTGCATATCACCCATTAAACAAAATGCAATTGCGTTTGGTTGATTTACAGTTTGGCATGCTGAAAAATTATTTACCGCGCGTGTTGTACCGCCCCCAAGCATTACTACTGCTCCGTCGTGAATTACAATTGTACCTGCATAATTTACAGTGGGATCACTGTAAATTACGAATAAGGTTGCCCCATCCATATCATTACCAGAGGTGGGTGGGTTGGTCATTAATCCACTGATATTATAGGTGCCATTTCCTCCAATGACCGATGTGACATCGGCTCTGTAGGTGTGGGAACCTGAATAGCCCCAGCATTTATCTGCTGCTGAGCCAACCAGCAGTACTGGAATATTTGCATTACCAAACGGACCAGTTATTACAGCTGTTTGTGCTGCACCGTTTCCAGAACCCTCTGCCCAAAGGAATGCTTTTTCAATAACGGCACATGCTGGTAAACCACTGATTACATAAGCCATTGGTTGGTTAGGACTAGCAGGAGGGCAAGTTGCACCAAATCTTTTACCTACTTTTTTAGTAACCTGTTTGAAGTTTAGTCCACATTTGGTGAAATTGTAGATTTGTCCTAATGAACTATTCCCATTTTGTGGCGTAGGTTCCGGTGCTAAACGTAAATTAAATTGATTTGAAGAAAAACTACAAGCGCCAGGAATCCCGGTACTATCATATGAGGCACGAACAATTGCTTGACTAAATGAAATAGTTGGAGTTGCTAAGAAAAAAAGGAAACATAAAATTTTTAGCAATCTTTTCATTGGTTAAATGCAGTGCTTAAGTTATATTATTATAAATGTTTTATTACGATATAAAATTTAGGGCAATTATTATGAAATCAAATACTTGGCTATCTTATTAGGTTAACATGTCCAATTACTTTACGCTTTTTACCACCATTTATTTCTCTGTAATTTATGACCCAAACATAGGTATCTATTTGCGCTAGTTTTTTTCCATCATTGGCCTTTCCGTCCCATCCTTTGAGTTGGTCATAGGATTCGAAAATCATATTTCCCCAACGGTCAAATACCATCATGTGAAAATCATCAACATATTCACCGATTGCAAAGAATATTTCATTCAAGCCATTTCCATTTGGAGTAAAAGTGTTTGGCACAAACAATGAGGTGTATGGATTTACATAAATGTCATAACGAATTGTATCCGCACATCCATATTGATTCACAACAATTTCTGTAACATGATAAAGTCCTGTATCAGCATATGTATTTGATACGTCACCACATCCAACAACTATTAGTGTATTTCCATCACCGAAGTCCCAATAGCAGGTATCTCCTCCTATACTTAAATCATCAATTACAGCTACGGGTTCTAATAGTGTTGAAGGATTTTCAGAAGTAATATTGAAAGCAGCAACAGGTGTTGGATAGGTATTAATGTAATTGACGATAGTCATTGAATCGACACAACCGTTATTATCACTTAAAACTAGCGTAACTGCAAAGCTTCCAACATTAATGTAACAATGTGTCGGGTTGGCACCAATTCCATAAGAATTGTCTCCAAAATTCCATGCACAACTTCCAATTCCTGAGTTTGATACAGCTGTAAATGTTACGCAATGTGGAGCGCAGCCACTTAATATATCACCTGTATAACTAATTACAGGAAGTGGGTTTACAATTATTGTAAATACTGCAGTATCATGAATTGTAAAACAAGCATCTGCAATTATAACTGAATAAGTTGTGGTTGTGGTTGGGCTGACAGTTATTGTATTGGTAGTATTAACTGCGTTGATCCATGAATAAGTATAGGGTGGTGCGCCTCCAAGAACACTTACGGATAAGATGCTTGATTGTCCAATGCAAATTGGAGTAGGTCCTACAATTGTGCCAACAATTGGGACGTTTGCAGGTTCGGTTATTGTAAAAGTTGCGGATGTCTGACAGCCAAAATTATCTGAAACATTTACTGTATAAATACCAGCACCAAGATTAATGGCGCTATTTGTATTACTTACGTTTGGTGACCAAACATATGTGTATGGCGGATTTCCTCCGGTTGGATTGAATGTGGCTGTTCCAATGGTATCTCCGTAGCAGAGATTATTGGTAGAAACTTGCGTAAAAGTTAATATTCCTGTTGCCAGTACCACTACAGAATCAATAGTTGTGCAACCTAATGCATCAGTTACAGAACAAACATAAACACCAGGAGGAAGACCAACTGCTGTTTGTGTATTTTGAACTGGCACTGTGTTCCATGTGTATGTAAAGTTTCCTGATCCACCAAGTGGAGTAGCAGTTGCGGTACCTATAGAAGCGGAACAAGTACTAGGGATGGAATCCATATCAAGTAAGAATGGAGTTGGACAGCAAGAAGAGCAGTTTGATTGCCAATATAAGCCCATAACACAAAAGTTATAGCAATCTCCACCCGAACTATTACCAAAGGCAGAAGATGTTTGCCCTGGTGTAACTATTGTAGGAACGTCAATCCAATTCCACCAATCCTCAACACAAACTATTGGAAAAACCCCATTTAATGTAAGCTGAGAACCGAGATTTTGTAAATCGCCTTGTGCCATAAAAGCTCTTGCATTGCTAGTAGTACCTGTACAAGCTGCAAATCCTGTAATTGTTTGTGTTGTACTTCCGCCATTAATAACCACGCATCCATCCCAAATTACAATATCTCCCTGCCAGGTTTGTGTTGGATTGCTCCAAATTACCATCATCGTTGCCCCATCTATGTCCTCCCCAGATGTTGGAGGATTTGTTGGAAATCCACTAATTGTATAATTTCCATTTCCCGTTATATGAGAAGTAACATCTGCTCTGTATGTAAATGTTCCTGTATAGCCCCAGCACTTATCTTGATCTTGCCCTATCATAGTCATAGGAAATGGAGAAGAATTAGCAAGCGGATTGGTGACATTTAAAGTTATTGGAATCCCTGTGCCAGAACCCTCACACCAAACATAAGCTTTTTGAATAACGGCAGATGCTGGGATTCCAGAAATTGCAAATGTTGCTGGCTGAACTGAACTTGGTGAGTTTAACAATGGAAATCGCATCCCTATTTTTTGACTTGCAGTGGTATAATTTACACCACAATCACTAATTGAATAGGTTGCTCCAAGAAATGTACTTCCATCCTGTGGTGAACTTGGTTTTACAGATTGGGAAGTTGAGTATTTTAAAGCGGGATTTTGACCATTTATGGGAGTAGATCCTGTTTGTGCACTAAGGGTGAAACATACCCCTATGCAAATTGATAACAATAAAGTGGCTCTCATTGCAATATTTTAGTTAACCAAAGATACAAATAAATAATGAAACGCTAACTATTTTACCTGATTTTATAGGGCTTAAGGCGTAGAAGTTAATACCCTCATTTTTTTGCATTTTCAGTGAGCATAGATTTACTCAGTTTGGCATTCTTAGTGTAATTCTGAAATGTCAGAATGTAATTGTAGGCGGTAGTTTTAGTAGCAATATTGCAAATGAAAAAATAGTTTAATAGTAAACTCACCAATCTTTAGAATTGCTACGATCATATCCAAGTTTTTTAATTCTATGCTTCATACGTTCCCGGATTTTTGTTTCATTGTCTTTTAAAGCATTTAACATTTGTTGTGCTTCTTCTTTGCTCATGGCAGGGTTAGGTTCTTGCTGATCTGTCTTTTTTTCTTTTTTATCTGGCTCTTTATCTTTTTGTTTTTTGTTTTGTTTGTTCTTGTTTTTTTTAGGTGATTGTTTTTTTAATTTTGATTGTGCGTAGGCAAGATTGTACCTCGTTTGTTCATCACTTGGTTTTAATTTTAGTGCTTGTTTAAAAGCATTTATACTTTCTTCATATTTTTTCTGTGCTAACATAGCATTTCCAAGGTTGTGCCAAGTTTTAGATAGGGAATCAGCATTTAATCCTCCTGTTGCGTTGGCAAATGCCTGTGCTGCCTCGTCGTATTTTTTTAGTTTATATAATGTATTTCCTAAATTAAAATTAGCTGCATTTTTATTTGCATCGTATTTTGTTGCAGCATTATATTTTTTCTCTGCGGTATTAAAATCCCCTTTTTTAAAGCTCTTGTTTCCAGCTCTCGTATTTTTGTAATTATCGATAGTTTCCGTTTGTGGTTGTTGAGCATTCAATACTTGAATGAAAGTGATACAAAGAATTTTAATTAATATTTTGCGCTTCATAAATTATTTTCATTAGTGCTATTTCTTTTTCCTTCTGGGAGCAATCCTTCAATCAAAAAAAGTAAAATAGAAACGATCAGAAACCATTGGAATAATGGAGTTTGGTGTGTCGTTCTCCAAGTATCTTTTGTTGTTTTATTAATGTTTTTTAAAAGCTTATAAATTGCAACAATTCCTAAATCGTTTTTTGAAGCATGTACATAAATTCCTTGACCTTCTTTTGCTATTTCTTTTAACACAACTTCATCTAGTTTTGAAATAATTACTTTTCCATTTTCATCTTTTTTATTGGTGATCACAGTGCTATTATCATTCAATTCTGGTATGGTTGTCCCTACAAGTGATCCGATTCCGATGGTACACACAATTACGCCATTAGCTGCCGCTCTACGCGCTGCTTTAACAGCATCACCGTCATGATTTTCTCCATCAGTAATTAAAATTATCGCTTTCCCACGATCTTTCTCCACCTTTATAATGGATGCCAGCGCATTGTCTAATGCAAAACCAATTGAAGTGCCTTGCATGGAAATCATTTCTGGAGTTATGGATTGCAACAGCATGGCAGCTGCAGCATGGTCGCTGGTTAGTGGTAGACATGTGTAAGCTTGAGCGGCAAAAACAACGATTCCAAACCGATCTGTTCCCATTGTTGCAAGCAGTTGTTGCAAAGCTAATTTTGCGCAATCAATTCTATTGGGTAGTATGTCTTGTGCTTTCATACTATTTGAAACATCAAGGGCAATAATAATATCAATGCCACTTATTTTTATTTTTTCTTTTCCACTTGCATAGTTAGGGCCACTACATGCTAAAATTAAAAAAACGATGGCCATTAAAAATAAAATGAAATGTGTTTTGCGAAGTCCTTCATGGTTGCCAATATGTAATTTTTCGTCAAAAGCACCTTCGGTGAATTTTCTAATTTTAATTGCTCGTTTTTTTACAGCTCTTCTCCAGACCAGTATTATGGGAATGACTAGCAACAATACTAAAAGCATCCAAGGGTTTTCGAAGCTCATGTTAAGTTGTTGAAGAAGGTATAGCGCAAACTAAATTCTAATACAATAAATAAGAACCCTAATAGTAAGAATGGTAAAAACTCTTCTTTTCGCTGTTCGATTTCTTTCTTTTCAAATTTATTTTTTTCAAGTTTGTTGATTTCACCATAAATTCTTTTTAAGTTTTTTGAATCGGAGGCACGGAAATATCTCCCCCCTGTAGTAGTTGCAATTTCACGCAGCGTACTTTCATCAATTGCGACATCTCTAAATTCGTAATTTATTGTTCCATCAGGATTTTGCGATACGGGTGTTTGAACTTTTCCATGGGTTGCACTAAGACCAATGGTATAAATACGAACTCCAAATGTTTTGGCCATTTGTGCGGCCTCGATTGGCTGGATGGTTCCTTTTCCATTTTCTCCGTCTGTCAATAAGATAATCACTTTACTTTTTGCTTTACTTTCAATTATTCTTTCTACTGCTTTTGCCAGACCCATTCCAATGGCAGTGCCTTGTTCCAATTCGCCACCATTTATTTCAATGTTATCAATTAATAATTTTAATGCTTCATGGTCTGTTGTTAATGGACAAATGGTGAATGCTTCGCCACTAAATACCACCATTCCAATTCGGTCGGCTGGTCGTTCATCTACAAAATTTATTGCTTGTGCTTTTGCTGCTTCCATTCTTGAAGGCCTTCCATTTCCCTCGTCGCGCGCGTCCATACTTGTACTAATGTCAATGGTTAATAGGATATCGATTCCTTCGCCATAGGTTACTTTATAACCTCTGAGCGATTGCGGTTTTGCAAATGCTGTAAGTAATAAAATAAGACTTAAAAAGCGCAAGCAATAAAGAACTGGTCTCCATTTAACTTTTGTTGGAATTCGTATTCCATGCAAATAGTTTAAAGTTGAAATTTTTAGTGCTGATCTTTTTTTCTTTGCTAAATAATATGTGCTAATTATAAAAAATGGAACGATAGGGAATAACCAAAATACCCATTGCTCTGCAAAAATTAAAGTTTGCCACCAGTTCATCATTGTATTGGTGAAATTATAGGTTCGGGATAAATAGCAGTAGTTTTCACAAAATTAATTGCGAGTTCAAGGCAGTTTTCGTTTTCTTCAGGTTTGGGAAATTCCTTTGCAAACTTTACCCTATCGGATTTTCTTAGTACGGATTCTAATTTTTGTGTTGCATCTGAATTGGATTGTAATTTAAGTAGTGTATTAATTATTTCTTCAGTTGTTAATTCTAAAGCGTGAATTTGGTATCGGGTTACAAGCCAGTTTCGTAAAATTTCAGTAAGTGTTATGTGAAATATTTTTAGTTCTCCATGAAGCCAAGGTTTTTTTTGGCCTAAAGCTATCAGCAGTGCTAAGGTTTTTTCGTGTGGTGGAATGGCTATAACTTTAGACTCAATTGGAATGGATTTATTTTTCTTGTTACTAAAATATAGGAACAGAATTATACTCATCAATATCAGAAACACTCCGCTTATTCCAAGCCATTTTAGTACAGAATATTTCGTTGTTTCTATTGGAGCTGCTGGAACTTCGTAAATATCTTTGATGTCTTTTATTGGTTGAGTTGTGTCGATGGGAACCGTTGTGACAATAAGTAAAAGTTTATTGGTGTATACCGTGTCGTTGTTAATGATAAAAGTTTGCGATGGGATAACGTAAGTGCCCGAGTCAAATGCTGTGATGATTACGGATCTTGTTTGTTGGTATAAAACAGATGATTGGCTGATAAGAATGGTTGTGATGGAGTCAATTTTAATTATTTCTAAACCATAGGAAAGTGTATCCTTAAGATTGGGCCATGTAATTTTTGTTTTTTTTGTTCCTTCGTGGTAGCTCACAGAAAATTTTAATTCTGTTTGTTCTCCTATTTTTATTTGTGTTTGCATCAACAGCGCTTCCGCCTCAGCGCGTTGCGCGGAAATAGTGTTGCTTAAAAAAAATAGCAATGAAAAAAGAAGATGTATTTTCGATTTCATTTATTAAAGACGTTTTTCTCTTTTTCGGAAAAGGGCAGATAATATTTTAATGTAGCCAGCACCTGTTGCGATATGGGCTACATCAACACCACTTTTTTTGAATAAATCATTTAGACTCAATTGATGTATTTTGGATGCTTGTTCGTATTGCTTACGTACGTTAGCGTCAGCTGTATCAACCCAAAGCAATTCGTTTGTTTCTGAATCGATGAGTTGGACTAATCCAATATTGGGTAATTCTAACTCCCGGCGGTCAAAAATATGTAAGGCCACAACATCGTGCCTTTGATTTGCAATTTTTAATGCCTTATCGAATTGAGGGCACATAAAATCGGATATTAAAAAAACAATACTGCGATTTTTTATAGCATTGGTACAATATTCCAAAGCAACTGCAAGGTTTGTTCCTGCTCCTGTAGCTTTGAATTGCAAGGACTCGCTGATCATTCGAAGTATGTGTTTTTTTCCTTTTTTAGGTGGAATAAATTTTTCCACTTTATCACTAAAAAAGAGTACACCTACTTTATCATTATTGAGCATGGCGGAAAATGAAATTACTGCGGATAATTCAGTAATGAGTTCTTGTTTAAGTTGTGCCTGAGTTCCAAATGTGCCCGACTTACTTACGTCAACTAATAGTATGATTGAAAGTTCTCGTTCTTCTTGAAAAACTTTTACATAGGGATGGTTAAATCGTGCTGTAACGTTCCAATCTATGGTTCGTACTTCGTCACCCGGTTGGTATTCTCTTACCTCAGAAAATGTCATGCCACGACCTTTGAAAGCACTGTGATATTCTCCCGAAAAAACTTGGTTTGTTAGTCCGCGTGTTTTCAATTCTATCTTTCTAACTTTTTTAAGAATGTCGTTTGTCTCCATTAAAAAAATGAGGTGTGGATGTTTTTAGTTAACTGCTTATTGAAAAAATTACATTTAAGGTACTTGAACTGCGGCTAAAACATCTTTAATAATTTCTTCTGTGCTGATATTTTCTGCTTCTGCTTCATAGGTAAGTCCTATTCTATGTCGAAGTACGTCGTATGCAATGGCACGGATATCGTCGGGGATTACAAATCCTCTATGGTGTAAGAATGCGTATGCTTTAGCAGCTTGAGCAAGACTAATGGAAGCTCGTGGTGAACCGCCGAAAGAAATTATATTCTGTAATTTTTGTAATTTATATTCAGCAGGAAAACGCGTTGCAAAAACGATATCTACAATGTATTTTTCAATTTTTTCATCCAAGTAAACATCTTGTACAACATTTCTTGCACGAAGAATATCCGCAGTTGTGAGAATTGGTTTGGGTGTGCTGCGAACTGTTGACAGTTGTTGTCGAATGATAGCTTGTTCTTCCTCTCGGGTAGGGTATTTTATGACAACTTTTAGCATGAATCGATCTACTTGAGCCTCAGGTAAAGGGTAAGTTCCTTCTTGTTCAATCGGATTCATTGTTGCGAGCACTAAAAATGGGTCGGGTAATTTAAAAGTTTCGTCACCTATGGTTACTTGACGTTCCTGCATAGCTTCCAATAATGCACTTTGTACTTTTGCAGGTGCGCGATTGATTTCATCGGCTAAAACAAAATTTGCAAATACTGGTCCTTTTCGAACCGTAAAGGAATCTTTTTTCTGGTTGTAAATCATTGTACCGACTAAATCGGCAGGAAGTAAGTCGGGGGTAAATTGTATACGACTAAACGCAGCATCAATTGTGGACGCGAGTGATTTTACGGCTAACGTTTTAGCGAGACCAGGAACACCTTCAAGGAGTATATGTCCATTTGAAAGCAGTGCGATTAACAATCGCTCGATCATTGTTTTTTGACCCACTATAACGTGGTCCAGCTCGGTATTAATTTTATCAACGAAAGAACTTTCTTGTTTTATTCTTTCGTTTAGTTCGTTTTTATCTGTTTCTGCTGTCGTCATAGAATTAGTTTTCGGTATTTTTTCAAAGATAAACTCATCTTTTATTGTTTTTCATTTTTAATTCAAAAATAATTACAATTTCTTGCTGTGAATTCTATAAGGTTTTGATGTTTAACAATGGAAAGTTTAGACATGTCTTCTTAATTCGAACATTCCCTTAACTAGCCCTGATTGCAGCGAAAAACCCACAGCCGTACACAATAGGCGAGGATTTGTAGCGAAAAGCAGGAAGGATTACCTATTCTATTATTGGTTCCTGCTTCCATTCACAAAATAATTAAATTTTTTGGTCAAGACTATTATCTTTTTGGCTACATCTATAAGCTCTTTTCTATAACTTTGTGCGTGGAAATTCCCTTGCTTCATCGCTATTTTCTTCGACTTTCTTACAATGGAACAGACTATTCGGGTTGGCAATTTCAGCGCAACTCGATTACGATTCAACAGATCATAAATGAAAAAATGAGTTTGTTGTTGCGTGAGCACATTGAGGTGACGGGTTGTGGTAGAACCGATGCGGGTGTACATGCAAGTAAATTTTATGCTCATTTCATGAGTTTAAAAGATGATTTGGACACCGATGCTAAAGTTTTATTTCGTTTGAATAAAATTCTTCCCTACGCCATTGCCATACAAAAAATTACAAAAGTTCCAGAAAAAGCACATGCACGATTCCATGCCTACTCGCGTACTTATGAATATCACATATGTAGAGTGAAAGATCCTTTTGGTCCTTATTTGCATTGGGAATTAACGGATTTATTAACTATTGATTTGATGAATGAAGGGGCAAAAATTTTATTGGGATACGATGATTTTATTGCTTTTAGTAAAACGAGTGATGTAAAAACAACAATTTGCAAATTGACGCAGGCGGAGTGGAAAATAAAAATAGGGGAGGAGGGCACTGCGCAAGAGGGCAAGGAGATCGGATATGTATTTACGATTACTTCAAACCGATTTTTAAGAAACATGGTTCGAGCCATTGTTGGGACTTTGGTGGATGTTGGTCGTGAAAAAATTTCCTTGGCTGATGTGCACAGAATTATTCAATCGAAAGAACGTTCGCAAGCAGGCACTTCGGTACCGGCACAGGGGCTTTTTTTAAAGGAAATTTTATACCCTAAGGAATTTAATTTATAATTAATTATTTGCAATGCATAATTGCAAAAAGAAATTTATTCAGCATGAGTGAAGTATCAGGAAAAACATTTGATTGGAAATTACTAAGTAGGATTTTGAGGTATACGCGTCCTTATAAAAGCTTGTTTCTACTCGCAATTTCGTTAACTGTAATGCTTTCTTTTGTTTCTGTTGTCAGACCATTATTGATTCGTTATACCATGAATAATTTTGTTCATGCAAGCGGTTCTCCAACGGATGCTGCATACCTACACCAACAATTATTTCTTTTTTGTGGCTTGATAATTTTAATGTTAGTGGTTGAATCGGTTTTTCAATTTGTAAATGGTTACAGTGCCAGTTTATTAGGGCAGCGTGTTGTAAGAGATTTGCGTTTGCAGACGCACAAAAAAATAGTTCAATTTAAATCGCGTTATTTTGATCAAACACCTATTGGCATGTTGGTTACGCGCGTTGTTTCCGATATTGAAGCAATCAATGATGTTTTCTCACAAGGATTTATTGTTATTGCTGGTGATTTGCTGACGATTGTGGTTTACTTGGTAGCGATGTTGTGTGTAGATTGGAAAATCACTTTAATTGTTTTGACCACACTTCCTGTTATGTTTTTTGCAACATGGTTATTCAAGAATGCGGTGAGGTCTTCTTTTACTGATGTACGCAATCAGGTTTCACGCTTAAATACATTTGTTCAGGAACATATTTCTGGAATGAAAATAGTGCAAGTGTTTAATCGCGAAAAAATGGAGATGCAAAGTTTTCGTGATATAAATGGTAAACATCGTGATGCAAATGTTCGTTCGGTACTTTATTATTCTATCTTTTTTCCAGTGGTAGAGTTACTTGTATCGGTTTCACTTGGACTTTTAGTTTGGTATGGAGGGATTCAGATTTTTAATCATTCTGCAAATGCTGGAGATGTAACTTTTTTTGTGTTGTTGATCAATAATTTTTTTAGGCCAATTCGAATGTTGGCTGACCGAATCAATACACTTCAGATGGGAATGGTTTCAATGGAACGTGTTTTTAAGGTGTTGGACACCGATTCGGTTATTGAAAATAAAGGAAAGTTGAATGGCAATAATTTAAATGGAAATATTTCTTTTAAAAATGTTTGGTTTGCCTATAAAGATGAGGAGTATGTAATTAAAGGAATAACTTTTGAAGTAAAAGCTGGCGAGACGGTTGCCATTGTTGGTGCTACGGGCTCGGGTAAAAGCAGTATTGTGAATTTAATTTCGCGTTTGTATGAATTTAATAAGGGTGATTTAAGTCTTGATGGAAGTTCGATTCGTAATTATGAATTGTCTTCATTAAGGAGCAATATAGGTTTGGTTTTGCAAGATGTTTTTTTATTTTCCGATTCTATTCATAATAACATTACTTTAAATAATGCAGCTATTAGCCGCACACAAGTTGAAGCTGCTGCCAAAGTAGTGGGCGTTCATGATTTTATTTTGCGTTTACCAGGAGGGTATGATTTTGATGTTCGCGAACGTGGAGGAATGCTTTCGGTTGGTCAGCGTCAATTGATTGCATTTATTCGTGCTTATGTTTACAATCCAAGAATTCTTATTTTAGATGAAGCTACTTCTTCCATTGATACAGAATCGGAATTATTAATTCAGTCTGCTACTGCAGCTTTAACAAAAGGCAGAACCTCTATTATTATTGCGCATCGCTTAGCAACAATTCAAGCTGCAAATAAAATTTTGGTAATTGATCATGGTGAAATTGTAGAAGCTGGCTCTCATCAGGAATTAATTCAAAAGGAAGGCCGCTACAAACGATTATTTGATTTGCAATTTAAGAATGAGGCATTTGTTGTTGAGACCTAGGTGTAATTTTACCTATAACTTTTCTTTCAGATAGGAACCTGTCGAGGAGTTTTTACTTTTTACCAAATCTTCTGGGGTTCCTTCAAAAACTAAATTTCCTCCCTCATCTCCTCCTTCTGGTCCAAGGTCAATGATCCAGTCGGCGCATTTTATAACCTCCATATTATGTTCAATAATCAAAATGGTATGTCCTTGCAAAATTAGTGCGTTGAATGCGTCAAGTAATTTTCTAATGTCATGAAAATGTAATCCTGTAGTAGGTTCATCGAAAATAAAAAGTGTTGGTTGTTGATTGTTCCCATGCATAAGGAAAGAAGCCAATTTAATACGTTGCGCTTCGCCTCCGCTTAATGTACTTGATGCTTGTCCAAGGTGAACGTATCCTAAACCGGTATCCTGTAATGGTTTTAATTTTTGAAGAATTTTTTTTTCGTAAATACTTCCATCCGAAAAGAAATCAACAGCTTCATCGACCGTCATTTCTAAAATATCTGCAATATTTTTTTCTTTGTATTTAACTTCTAACGTTTCCTCTTTGAAACGACGCCCATTACAGCTTTCGCAAGTTAAATGTACGTCGGACATGAATTGCATTTCTACCACTACTTCACCTTCACCTTCACACACATCACAACGACCAGCATCCACATTAAATGAAAAATGGGAGGGTTTGTATCCACGCATTTTTGATAATGGTTGTTCTGCATACATTGCGCGAATTTCGTCGTATGCCTTAACATAGGTGACCGGATTAGATCGGGAGGATTTACCAATCGGATTTTGGTCAACAAATTCAACACTTGTTAGGTGGTGAAAATCTCCTTTTAATAAATCAAATTGGCCTGTTTGTTCGCCATATCCTCCAAGGTGTTTGTTAATTGCTGGATACAGAATTCTTTTGACGAGTGTCGATTTTCCAGAACCGCTGACGCCTGTTACCACTGTCATTACATCTAATGGAAATTTTACATTTAGGTTTTTAAGGTTATTTTCTCTTGCTCCTAAAATTTCTATATATGATTTCCATTTGCGACGCTTATCTGGTATTGGAATTTTTTCGCGACCGGTTAGGTATTTTGCCGTTAAGCTTTCTGCGACCAGCAAATCGGTGTGTGTGCCTGTAAACACTACCTCACCACCAAGTGTGCCTGCCATTGGACCCATGTCAACCATCACATCGCTCGAGCGCATAATTTCTTCATCGTGTTCTACTACTATTACAGTATTGCCAATGTCGCGCAAGGCGTGTAGTACACGAATTAATCGTTCTGTATCGCGTGGATGTAAGCCGATGCTTGGTTCGTCAAGAATATACATGGAACCAACGAGGGAGCTTCCAAGTGATGTAGCAAGATTTATTCTTTGCGATTCGCCACCTGATAGCGTGGAGGAGAGTCGGTTCATTGTTAAATATCCCAATCCAACATCAGCTAAAAAACGATAACGGTTGGTGATTTCTGTAATCAATCTTTTCGATACATTTTTTTCATGCTCATCAAGATTTAATTCTGTGAAAAATTTTAATGCGTCTTTGACTTGCATTAACACAATGTCACTGATTGATTTTTCTGCAAATTTTACATAGTTTGCATCTTTACGAAGTCGTGTTCCGCGACAATCTGGGCACATGGTTTTTCCTCGAAAGCGAGAAATCATCACTCGATACTGAATTTTATAGGCTTGTTGTTCCAGGTGTATAAAAAAATCATTTAATCCTTGAAAATGTTTGTTGCCTAGCCAAAGCAATTCTTTTTGAGTTGCTGAAAGTTCTAAATATGGCTTGTGAATGGGGAAATTAAATTTATAGGCATGAAGGATTAGTTTGTCTTTCCACTCAGACATTTTTTCTCCTTTCCAACATGCAATTGCTTCTTCGAAAATGGAAAGATTCTTGTTTGGAATAACTAAGTCGGGGTCAATTCCGATTACCGTTCCGAAACCTTCACACATTTTGCAAGCGCCAATAGGATTGTTAAAACTAAAAAAATGTACACTAGGTTCTTCAAACTGAATTCCATCGGCCTCGAACTTGTTGGAAAAAAGGAGTCGGCTTGCTGCAGCTAAATTCTTGTTTTCTCTTACAGACTTTTTAGCTACAGGTTTTTTTGTTTTTACGACTAAATCTGTTTTGCTCTCGACCGCTGTCCTTTGTCCTCCGTCATTTATTAATTCAGCAATCAAATTTCCAGCACCTTCGTAAAATGCTGTTTGTACGGAATCGGCTATTCTTGAGGAATTATCTTCATCATCAGGATTAATTGCGAAACGATCAACAACAATGCAAATTTCTTCATTTGTTGAAAGGGAGGAAATATTAATCTCATTTAATTTTAGGATTTCTCCTTTATACAATATTCTAGTAAAACCTTGTTGCAATAAAAGTCCGAGAACTTCTTTTAATGTTTTGTCTTTTTTTAATTCAATAGGAGCCAATACTAAAAGTTTTGTTCCTGCGGGTAAAGCAAGAATTTCATCCACCACATGTGTGACGGTATGCCTTTTAACTAGTTTTCCTGTAACAGGCGAATATGTTTTTCCTAACCGTGCGAAAAGTAATTTTAGATAATCATAGATCTCTGTTGATGTGCCAACCGTAGAGCGTGGATTGCGGGTATTTACTTTTTGTTCAATGGCAACAGCCGGAGAAATCCCTTTGATGTATTCCACTGCAGGTTTTTCAATTTTCCCAAGAAATTGTCGTGCGTAAGAAGAAAGACTTTCAACGTAACGCCTTTGTCCTTCTGCAAATAAAGTATCAAATGCTAAAGAAGATTTACCAGAACCTGATAATCCAGTTATGACAATAAAACGATTTCTCGGAAGTACAAGGTCAACATTTTTAAGGTTGTGCATTTTCGCACCCTTAATAATGATGTATTGTTTTGGATTATATGATTCGAGATTATGGGTCAATTTTGCTGCTTAAATAGAATGGTGCTTTTTTTAAGATTGCAAAATTACGGCTTAGAACTTGTTCTTTTACCTTTGTATAGTTATATTTGTGTTCAATATTAAGAAAAGTAAGCTCAGCTAATAAGTATTAGGTTTTTGAAACTTTTATTTTTTATGTGCGTTTAATTTCATAATAGCTTTAATTTTAATTTCATCCGGTCAATTATTGACCATAAAAACAGGAAAAAGTATAGCGCAAACCTCTACGTTTCACAATTGTCTTAAGTCGAAACAAACCAAAAGGAGGTTATTATGCGCAATGCTGAATTACAAGACCAAGAACTGGTCAGCCTGTACATCCAAGGAAATGAATCTTGTCTAGAAGATCTAATTACCCGCCACAAAAAGCGAGTTTTTTCATACATTATGATGATTGTTCGCGATCGTCATTTGGCTGAAGATGTCTTTCAGGACACATTTATTAAAGTCATACAAACCTTAAAAAGAGGGACTTACAATGATGAAGGTAAATTTTTACCTTGGGTTTTGAGAATTGCCCATAATCTTATCATCGACCATTTTCGTCGTGTGAAACGCATGCCTGTTGTAAATGGTGGCGACGATTTTGACATTTTTTCTATACTTACTTTAAGTCAGACAAATGCGGAGGACAAGTTGACAAAAAGACAAATTCGTTCTGATGTTCGAAAGGCAATAGAGAATTTACCTATTGAACAAAGAGAGGTTTTGATAATGCGTTATTATATTGACATGAGCTTTAAGGAAATTGCAGACACTACTAATTGTAGTATTAATACTGCTTTAGGACGAATGCGCTATGCCTTAATAAACCTTAAAAAAATGTTAGAAAAACAAGATATTGCTTTATCTGCTTAGTTTTGGTTGCATTTTACAGAGTTTTCGCTTTTGTCGGCAGAGATGTCTGAATTGAAGCGAATTCTCTTTTTTTGAAAGGTTGTGCAATAATCTAAATAAACTATCGTTTTAAAGCTATAAACCAAATTTATACTCTAAAATGATTAAAACAACTACTCTAAAAAGTATAAACCTCGAAATTGATAGTGAAGAACTTCTTTGCTTTTCAAATGAGGAGCACAACGAAGAACCTCGACAGCATGTCATTGATAATCTGTTACGTTTTTCAAGAGCGCTAAAAATTACCCCCTCTAAGCTGGTAGGAACAATTGAAAGCGTTATGAATTAATAGTTAGCAATTCAAAAAACCTTAATCTTAATTGATTGAGGTTTTTTTTGCTTTTACATGAAGAAATGAAGTTTATAAGAATCAATTCTATTAGAATTCATTTATCATTTAAAATCCGAGGTATCTTTGTAATACTTGTCTAACTACCTACTCAGTAAAACCTCTTATATAAAAGGATTACAATGCCAGAAGGCATTGTTTTTCTATAGGCATCATCCACAATTACGCGATCCTATTCCACCGGCTCGCCAAGCCACTTTCAATCGTGGGCATGAAGTTGGAAATTTAGCTCGTCATTTATTCCCTGGTGGAAAGGATGCCACCGAAAAAATTGATGGTAAAACTGCTAAGCCGGTTGAGCGTACACAGGAATTAATTGCTGCTGGTATAAATGTTATTTATGAGGCAGCTTTTATTTTTGATGAGGTATTGGTTCTTGTCGATATTTTGGTGCGTGATGGAGAAAAGTGGAAGGCCTTTGAGGTGAAAAGTTCTTTGCGCTTGAGCAAGTCCTATTATCAGGATGCTGCCTTACAGTATTATGTTTTGAGTAATGCCGGCTTGACTATTTCTGATTTTTCATTGGTTCATTTGAATAGCGATTACGTGCTTTCAGGTGCTCTTGATTTGAATAAATTATTTTTGTTTGTTTCAATATTGAAATTTGCTAAGGAAAAATTGCCGTCTATTATTGAAAATATAACTTCTCATAAAATTGTATTAAAAGGCAAAGACATTCCTGAAGTTGCGATTGGCGAGCAATGTTTTTCACCCTATGAGTGTGATTACCGCGGCCAATGTTGGAAACATTTACCCATTGGAAGTGTTTTTGAATTAACAGGAGTTAACCGTGCGGAACAAGCAAGGTTATTTAATGCAGGATACACAACTACGAATCTTGTACCCGAAACGGAGGCCTTGCCTTTACTTGCGCGTTTGCAAGTGTTAACGAGTGAATCCAATGAAGTGGTTTGTGATAAAGAAAAAATAAAAATATTTTTAGAGACACTTAGTGCTACTATTCTTTTTCTTGATATCGAAAATTTTCAACCGGCAATTCCAAAGTACCAAGGTACCAAGCCTTTTGCTGCTTTGCCGTTTGCGTATTCTATTCATGAAAGAAAGTCAAATGGTGATTTAATTTATCGTAGTTTTTTAGCTGAACCAGGCACTGATCCAAGATTAGAATTTATTCAAAGATTTCTTGACGACACCCAAGGCAATGCTATTATTTTGGTTTATGATGTGACGGCAGAACGAATGTCGATCAATTTATTGCGTCAACAATTTCCCAATTATGCTATTCAATTAGATCAAAGGATGAAGCGCTTGCGTGACCTGATGCAACCATTTCAACAGGGCTGGTATCACCATCCTAAAATGAAAGGTTCAATTTCACTTAAAAGTGTTTTGCCCGCTCTTGTGCCTGAATTAAATTATAATAGTCTCGCCATTCAGAATGGAAGTCATGCTATGGCAATTTATGAAAAATTAGAAGATGTGGATTTATTTGCTCGTGCTGAAAAAATTACCGAGTTGGAAGCATATTGCCATTTAGATACTTTGGCAATGGTGAGGGTATTTGAAGTGTTAGAAAAATCAATAGCATGATTTTTATTTGAAACTATAAGTATTAAAAAACGATTTGCTAAAGAATTCCTATTTTTTATTTTTGTGCTTTGTAAATAAAAGGACTGTACGCTTTTGATCCTTGTTACCTTTGTGCTTTATGTTTTATCTGTTGCGCTTTATTTTTATTCTATTTCTTTTTTCAGCGGTAAATAATCTGATTGCTCAGCAAAATTTTTCCGTCATTTCTGCGACTCGCACAGCTGTAGCACCAAAAATCGATGGCATTCCTACTGATTCTGTTTGGGAAAAGACCGGTGTAGCATCTGAATTTACTCAGTTGCAGCCCAACCCTAACTTTTTGTCGACACAAAAAACTGAAGTTCGAATTCTTTATGATGATCAAGGTATCTATATTTTAGCAAGCTTATTTGATACTGCGTCAGATAGTATTTTAAGGCAGATGGGACCCCGTGACGAGTTTAATAATAACACGGATGCTTTTGGGATTTTTTTTGATACGTATCACGATCGACGAAATGCTTTCTTTTTTGGCGTAACTGCTGCAGGTGTTCAAACGGATGCCCATTATACTGTTGATAAAGGGGATTTAAGTTTGAATTCTGTTTGGTTCAGTAAAGTTTCTATTACAGAAAGCGGATGGTTTGTGGAAATCAAAATTCCATACCAATCTTTACGTTTTCCTAAAACTGAATTACAAAAGTGGGGAGTTAATTTTCAACGTAATATAAAACGGAATCGGGAGGTTGCCTATTGGAATAGTGTTGACCCGAATATACTTGGGATCATCAACCAGTCTGGCGATTTAATTGGAATAAAAAATATTGTTTCACCACTTCGTCTTACTTTGTTACCTTATATTTCTGGTTATGCAGAAAATTATAATAAACAGAATGCAAATTCATTGAATGGAGGCCTTGATTTAAAATATGGAATCAATGAAAGTTTTACACTTGATATGACTTTGATTCCTGATTTTGGTCAAACGTTAAGCGATAATGTGGTTTTAAATCTTTCGCCGGTAGAGGTAAAATTTGATGAACGAAGGTATTTTTTTACGGAGGGAACTGCGCTGTTTGCAAAGAATGATCTTTTTTATTCTCGTCGAATAGGGGCCGCACCTTTAGGGTACGCTTCAGCCGCAAGCCAGCTTGCTCCGAACGAAGAACTTTTATCAAATCCTTCTGTTACTCGTTTATACAACGCAATTAAATTAAGTGGGCGAAACGCTAATAAAGTAGGATTTGGATTTTTTAATGCAATAACAGCGCCTTCTTTCGCAGCAATAGAAGATTCAATTACAGGCGCAACTCGAGAATTTCAAACAAATTCTATCACTAATTATAATGTTTTTGTGGTTGATAAAATTTTTAAAAAAAACTCCTATGTAGGTTTTTTAAATACGAGTATTGTTCGCTCGGGAAGTGCTCGTGATGCAACTGTGAGTAGTTTGCAGTTTAGGCTAGGCGATCAAAAAAATATTTTGGCTTTGGAAGGTTACGGTGATGTAAGTAATTCTTTAGACCCAGGAAGTTCTTCACTTGTTACTGGTTATCGGTATGCATTTACGGCTGGAAAAGTTAGCGGTAGGTATACTGCTATTGGTCGTTATAAGGTCGTTTCCGATAAATTTAATCCCAATGACATGGGATACCTTGCTATGAATAATATTGTTAATTATGGTTTGGAGCAAAAATTTAATATTTATAAGCCATTTTGGAAACTTGCCTCTTTCTATAATACTTTTGATATAGATTTAGGAAATTTATTTACGCCACGCCATTATACCTTTTTTACTTTTAGCGGAAAGCATTTTTTTACCACTCGAAAATGGTTTTCTTTTGGTTTCAATTGGTTGGCTATTCCAATTCATGCATATGATTATTTTGAAGCACGCGTACCAGGTAGATTTATTTTGTATCCTAAAAATGCACAGCTTGGAGGATTTATTTCTTCCGATTACAGAAAAAAGATTGCTATTGATGCCGGTTTGAGTTTTAGAAAATTTAAGGAACGTCAAAGAACAATTTTTAGTTATTATTTTGCACCTCGTTTTAGGTTATCGGATAAATTGTTTTTTGTTTACCGATGGGATCATGAGCAGAAAGTGGATAATGTTGGTTTTGTAGCATATAGAAACGATTCGCTTTTTTTGGGAGTCCGTGATTTAATTACAGTGACAAATACGCTTACCGCAAATTATATTTTCACTACTAAGATGAGCTTATCAATGCGCGTACGGCATTATTGGTCGCAAGCTAATTACAAATCATATTTTTTGTGTAATGAAAATGGTAAAGTGGAGGATGCTTATTATAATGGGAATGCGAATGTTAGTTTTAATGCTTTTAACATTGATTTGGTTTATACTTGGCAATTCACACCCGGTTCGGAATTAAGCTTGGTTTGGAAAAATGCTATTCTTACTCAAGATAATTTAATCTTTGCAAATTATTTTGAAAATACTCAATATGTTTTTAATACGCCACAAAGTAATAGCTTTTCAATAAAGTTAATTTGGTATTTAGATGCCGGGCATTGGTTCAAGAAATTGTAAGCAATATTCTA
>NSIF01000010.1 GCA_002737665.1 Flavobacteriales bacterium
CCTACCTTGTCAACACTAAATAAGAAATTGAATTTATGAAACACATGTCCATCAAATCAGGTGCTCCTCCAGGCACATTAATGTATTTGGGCCGCGAAACCAAAGAAGATGTGCGCATTTCTTTCATTGAATACAATGAAAAAGAATTTTTTGAAGAAGATTTTACGGATATCCATGAATGTCTATCCCACGTTAAAAAGGGTTTGGTAAAATGGATCAACATTGATGGTGTTCACAACACAAAAATTGTAGAGGAGATCTGTAAAATGTTTGCTATTCATCCTTTAACGATTGAAGATATCTCCAATACAAACCAGCGGCCTAAGTTTGAAGACTTCGAAAAATATCTTGCTACAACGATGAAGATGATTTTTGAAGATCAAACCCTTAAAAAACAAAGCGATGACGCGTTGGTCATAGAACAGCTTACCATTATTTTAATGAGTGACCAAACAGTTCTTTCTTTTCAAGAAGCCGTTGGTGGTGATGTTTTTGATGTTATTCGCAATCGGCTGCGACTCGGAAAAGGTAGAATTAGAAAATGTGGCGCCGATTACCTAATGTATGCTTTAGTAGATGCAGTTGTTGATTCATATTTTGATGTTCTTGAAAAAATTGGCGATGAAATTGAAATATTGGAAGACAACCTTATTGAAAATCCAAATCCTAAATTACTTCACCAGCTCCATAACATTAAAAGACAAATGGTTTATTTCCGTAAAGCTATTTGGCCAATGAGGGAATTAATCAACAATTTAGAACGAAGCGAATCTGAATTAATTTTAGAGAGCACAAACATTTATTTAAGAGACGCGCACGACCATGCCGTAAGGGTTATTGACACAACAGAAACGTATCGCGACTTACTATCAGGATTGATGGATTTATACATGTCGAGTGTCAGTAATCGCATGAACGAAGTAATGAAAACACTTACAATCATCACAACTATTTTTGTGCCATTGACGTTTGTAGTTGGTGTTTATGGAATGAATTTTCAAAATGTTAACTCCGCAGGCAAAACACTTCCTTTCAATATGCCAGAATTGTATTCCCCCTACGGATATGTAATTGTTTGGGGTTTAATGATTGCTTTAACGATGACGCTACTTGTCTATTTTAGAAGAAAAAAATGGATTTAAATAAATTACAATAGATTCCGCAAGAACATAAATAGATTATTGCCCTTTGCTAAATTTTATATTTTAGTTTTTTTATGATAAAGGACTATTAAATTATTGTCAATTCAATTAATTTAGTGCCTTCAAAACCTCTACGAAATTCAATTTATTATTTACTATGAAACAATTAATTATCCTCACATTCCTTATTGCCGTCACAAGTCTATCCGCTCGGTCAATGACAAAAGATAATTTAAATAACTCAGGCACCAATTTTACAGCTGCTGGTGGTGATACAAACGTAACTGACAACAATAAACTAAAACAAGGTTTCTGGATGGAACGAAACGGTACATACGCCTGGGAAGGGAATTATGTTTCTGATAAACGAGAAGGAACATGGGTGGCATACATATTTGGTAGTCCAATGGTAACGTTCATTGAAAACTATAGAGATGGCAAGAAAAATGGAGTCTCCTTAGCCGTTGATCGTGCAGGTTATATATTTAAACAAGAAAATTATAAAGGAGATTCCTTAGATGGTGTTTATAAAACATTTTATACCGGTGGCAGATTGAAATCGGAAGATGTTTACAAAAACGGAAAGTTAAATGGCCTCCGTAAATATTACACCAACAACAATAAAATTCAAGAAGAAGGATACTTTAAAGATGGGGTACGAGAGGGTCTCGCAAAATGGTATTTTACAGATGGTAAATTAAATACCGAATCGATATACAAAAATGGAAATCTTGAAGGGAAAATGACCACTTACTACTCAAATGGCAAAAAATCGAGTGAAGTGTTTTTTGAAAAAAATGAGATGGAGGGAAGCTACATTGAATACTATGAAAATGAAAAAATAAAAACGAAAGGGACTTATGTTCATAGCATAGAAGAAGGTCTTTGGATTTCAACCTATGAAAATGAGAAACCCTATGAATCTGGAAAATACATAAAAGGGAAACGCGAAGGAGTGTGGACGCAAATAACGGAAGACGGGAAAACTACCGTAAAACTTAAATACAAAACTGGCATTCTTATTTCTGGAACTCCAATAGAAAGAAAAGTATTGCCTGCTGTAACACCCAATACTCCAGCAGCTCCTGCTCAACTAAAACCTGTAACTACGCCAAAAATAAACAAGGATTCTGAATTTGAAAAAAAACCAGCTCCTCGTAATTAAGAAAAGATAACTTATTTTCTGCCAATTTATGCAAACGATTACGTCTTGAATTTTATATTCCGCCTACCTTTACAAAATGGAGAATAAGAAAACCAATATTATCTTAGCAATTCTCGCATGTTGTATGCTTGTTGGCGCCTTCTGGATTTTTAAAACTGGCCAACAAGTTCGTGAGCTCCCCTATTTCCAGCCGATTGAAAAGGGATTAAAAAATAATGTAGATAGTCTAAACCGACATCTAACTTTTGACTTTTCACTAACTGATCAAACAGGGAAAGTTATTAGTCGAAAAGATTTTTTTAACTCAATAATAATAGTTGACTTTTTCTTTACGAGTTGTGAAGGTATTTGTCCTATTATGAACTCGCAAATGCAGCGTGTTTATCAAAAATTTAAAGGGAATTCTGAAGTGAAATTTATTTCCCACACGGTAAACCCAGAAAAAGATTCCTCTTCTGTTTTAGCTGCGTATGCAAAACGTTACAATGCAGATGCAAGCCAATGGCATTTTGTTACTGGCGATAAACCACAACTTTATTATCTCGCAAGAAAATCTTATTTAATTTCTGACACAAATGGCAACGGGGGAAAAGAGGATTTTGTTCATTCACAAAACTTTGCCCTCATTGACAAGGAAGGACACATTAGAGGTGTTTACAATGGAACTGATGCCACTGAAGTTGATCGCTTGATGGTTGAAATTAAAGTGCTGATGCTATCGTATAAAAATTGATTTGTTGAATGTCGAACACGCCCCTACAACTCGATTTATTACCGCTTGCCACTTGGTTCAAACTGGAAAACCAAAAATTAATTATCGCTGGGCCATGTGGTGCTGAAACAGAAGATCAAGTATTGGAAACAGCGAAGGGAATTGCTGCAAATGGAAAAGTAAATTTATTCCGTGCTGGTGTTTGGAAACCTCGTTCTCGTCCCGGATCTTTTGAAGGTAAAGGCGAAGAGGCCTTGAAGTGGCTGAATCGTGTTCAAAAAGAAACCGGACTTCTTGTTACAGTTGAAGTTGCAAATAAAGAACATGTCGAACTCGCACTAAAGTATGGTGTAGACGTTTTGTGGATTGGTGCGCGAACAACCGTCAATCCTTTTTCTGTACAGGAAATTGCAGATGCATTAAAAGGTGTTGATATCCCTGTATTTGTAAAAAACCCTGTCAATGCCGATTTAGCATTGTGGATTGGAGCACTCGAACGAATGAATCGTTCAGGAATAAAAAAACTCGGCGCTATTCATCGCGGCTTTCATACAACAATGCACACACAATACCGCAACTCACCAATGTGGGAACTTGCCATTGAATTAAAAACGTCCTGCCCTGCGCTACCAATTATTTGTGATCCAAGTCATATAGCAGGACGACGAGACCTCCTTCAAGAAATTGCTCAGCGCGCACTTGATTTAGATATGGACGGTTTGATGATCGAAACACATCGCAATCCAGATCATGCATTGAGTGATGCCGCACAACAATTAACTCCCCATGAATTAAATAAATTATTAGAAAAACTAGTAATTCGAGAGCCCGCAATTGGAAATTCCGATTTTGCAAAACTGTTATTTACACTTCGTGAAGTGATTGATGAGATTGACCAAGAAATGATTCAGTCTTTCGCTCGACGCATGCAAGTAGTAGAACGTATTGGAGAATTTAAAAAGGAGCACGGGGTAACGATTCTACAAATAGAACGCTGGCTTGAAGTGATAAGAACACGAACTGAGGCGGGAATATATCTTGGGTTAGACAAAGATTTAATTGTGGAATTATGCCAACTCTTGCACAAAGCTTCAATACGAAAGCAGACAGAAGTGATGTTAATGAATACAGATTTGAAAAAATAATTCACTGATCTATTCCACTTTCGCTAATTCTCTAGTCCACACTTTCTCTCCGCATTTTACCCTCAACAAATAAATTCCGACAGGAAGATTTGCATCAGCAACAAAAGTAAATACCTGTGTTCCTCCGCCACTGTGATGTTCTTTTTGAATCGGCTGAACTGTTTGTCCTAATACATTTATCAGTTCAATTTCCACCGTTTCCGGTTGCGCCAACATAAAACTCAAGTGAATTTCACTTTCAAATGGATTCGGATAAGTTGTAACAATAGAATTTGAATGTTGTGAAGAAGTAATTCCTGTCAAATTGCAATTAATGGAGTTACCTGGCATATTTGTGTCCATCCAAATTATTCTACGGCGTATCCAACTTTTCAAACTATCAACTTCTTCTTGATAAGATTGTCTTGGTGGAGTTACTTCAGGTGTTCCTGTTGCCACGCCCATGTGGCCCCAAAATGAATAGTGTCTTACCTGTGCTTCATTAGAAAAATTAGCAATGGAATCCATCCAAGAAAATAGATTTGTTGTATCTAAAATAGTTCCGCGTAATTCCTGCCAACGACAATTCAATTCATCCGCAAAAGATGAATCTTGCAACAAACGAATGTAATATCCTGTTCCATAAATATCAGGACTGCAATCGTTGATGTGATGCGCCCAACCCGAGCCGTCTGTTGCCTGAAAAATATTGCAATCCCAAATATCTTTCCACGCCCAATCAAAATCCCAAACCGGGCCTGCTTTTAATTTTCCAATAGCTGCGGTTGCAGAATCATCTTTCTCCTTATAGTAATACGCACTTTTTTTAAATCCATCAACATTTCGAGAAAGTTCATTCACTAAAAAATAATCAATGAAAGATCGTGTGCTAATGTATTTTTTATACCCATTAATTGTATCCGTAAAGTTTGGACCATACAATGCTGTTTCGTAATCGTTGAAAAAAGTCTGTATATATGTTTTCTGTTGGGGAACTAAGAGCTGTGGCTGAGGATAAAAATAAACCATGTGAATATCAAATCCAGGGTGATCAATTGGGCTAAAACCAAGTAGCCATGAATTTGAATTATTCCAATAATCTGTTTTCAAAATATAACCCCCACTTACTTCTGGCCAAGTAATGTCTGTTTGATTTAATTTGGCAACATCAACACGATTTACATCCCGCTTGATTGTTTCGCACAGAGCATAAACACCTTGATAATCTCCATTCAATACAACTTCACATAATTTCGATCGGGGACCCCAATGACCTATTTCATCAAAAGTGTTATAGGAAAGAGAGTTTCGCATGAATGATTTGTCATTATACATTGCAATAAGATCCCAATCATTTTCAGCAGGCATTCCTAGTAGAGAAGAGTCAATACTGAATCCATTTATATCGCGCGTTTCAAATTCGTAAGGCTTTTGAGGCAAACTAGAAGAAAAATTTCCTCGTATTTCAATTCCTATTTTACCATTGTAATTATTAAATGGGTCAGTCATATAATTACGCACATTTATTCCATTATAAATTATGCCCATGTCGGCAGTTATTTTTCCTGTTTGATTTATATTTTGATTATTAGTATTAATAATTACAATTGGCATATTTGAAGATGAAAAATTTAAATTAGGAAAAGTAGCAGGAGCATTCCCAAATGTAATTGACCAAGCCAAAAGATTTCCTACATCTTGTGCGGCCATGTCACGCACACGCAAAGTCCAAACCCCATTTCCATTTTGACCGTTGTTGACCATTCCCATATATCCCTGAGAAATAAAAGTGCCTGTAAATGGAGGAGCGCTAGAAGTGATATTTATTAATCCTGAATTATTAAAACAGGTGTTGGTGTAATCCTGCCCTCCTCCACCTAAACCAGTAGCAAGAATTTTTGAAGTTCCGTCGGGAGCGATGATAGAAATTTCTAAATCGCTGTCGTAAGTATGTGTAAGATTAATACAAATTGTTTCTAATCCAAAACCAATTGTATCAATTGTTGATGGGTTGAGGCCCGACACCACTAATGGAAAATCGTTAATCGCTACATCGTTTATTACACCAATGCTTCCGTTATATGTTTGAGCTATAATAGAGTTGGAACAAAATAGTACGGCAAGTAAGAAAGTTTTTTTCATGTGAAAATTTAATTTTAAATTATTCGATTTTGGAAAGTTGTTGAGTCCATGTGTTTGATCCTGCAACTATGCGCAAAAGATAAATGCCAGCAGGTAAATTTAGCTGTGGAATAAATGTTATCGTTTCTGTTCCTCCGCCATGCAGGGTAGTTTGAATGGGTTGCACAGTTTGACCTAAGGAATTCAATAATTCCATTTTCACAGCACATGGTTCTCGTTGATAAATTGAAAGGTGAACGTTTGATAAAAATGGATTTGGATAAGCAAAAGATAAATTATTTCCGAAAGCATTTTCTGTAATTGCTGTAGGATTACAATTGATTAGATTACCAGGTATATTGTTATTCAACCAATTCCATCTAGCCACAATCCAATTTTTTATTTCATTTACTTCTCCTTGGTAAGTTGTAGGAAATGGAGCGGGGTTCGGCCAAACATAAGTTCCAATAGTTGGCCAAGTTGAAAAATTACGATGGTTGCCTTCGCAAAGAAGTGTTCCTATCGAATCGCACCAAGCATTCAAATAATTTACAGATAGAACAGTTTGGCTCACTTCTTCCCAACGACAACGCAGTTTACTTGTAAAATTAGAGTCTAACATTAATCGATCCCACCAAAATGGATTCTGCCAAAAATCACCACCACAAACATTTCCAAATTGATAAGCCCATCCAGTAACATTACTTCCATCGCAATAATTTGCATTACCATAACCAAGATCATAGTCCCAAGGCGGCCCCATTACCAACTTTCCTCCATTACTGTATTTATTTTTATACAAATAAGTGCTCAGTCGATACCCATCTACATTTCTACTCAATTCATTTAAAAGAAAATAATCAATAATCGAATTTACATTGATGTATTTTGAATATCCAATAACAGTATCCATAAAGTTGGGCCCAGCAAGTGCTGTTTCAAAACTATCAACATATGCTTGTATGTATGCCATTTGTTGGGGAACAATTGTTATGTCGCTTGGATATTCATATTGGAAAAAAATAGTCTGACCTGAGGGAGAAACTTGAGGGGCGTAATTCGAAGTCCATCCCCCACCACCGTTTCCTGTTGTTTTGTCAATTTTAAAAATATACCCTCCTGTTAGATCATCTCCAAAAATATCGGTTTGAAGTAACTTAGAAATATCAACTCGCTTATTGTCTCGCTTTATTTTTTCCATTAAAGCAAAAACACCCTTGTATTCACCGTTCACAACCAGTTCAACATACATAGAACGTGGTGCATACCAGCCTAACTTACGAGAAAGTGAATAAGTGAGGGGATTATTCATCATTGATTTATCTGAATAGCTCGCACTTAGAATCCAATCACTTTCTTTAGGCATTCCTAATATGGAGGAATCTATTGCAAACCCGTTTATATCTTGACATTCAAAACCATATCCTTTTTTAGGAAACCATTGTGAACTAGAACCCCGAACTTCAATTCCAATTTTTCCATTATAACTATTCCATGGATCAGTAATGTGATTTCTATTTCCAATTCCATTATAAATAATACCCATGTCTCCAAAAATCTTTGGTTCATCTGGAATAGATTGATTATTTGTATTTATAATTACAATTGGAAGGTTTGAATCATGAAAAGTAAAATACTGTGCGGGATTATTTCCGAATGTTATCGACCAAGACAAGAGGTTGCCCACATTTTGCGGCGCCAAATCTCTTATCCGTAAAATCCAAATTCCATTTCCATTTTGCTGGTTGTTAATAGATTCAATATATCCCTGCGGAATAAAAGTCCCTGTGAATGGAGGCGAGCCTGAAGTAATAAATGTACTGCTTGAATTATTAAAACAAGTTGAGGTATAGTTATTTCCTCCGCCCCCTAATCCTGAAGCGAGAATTCTTATAGTTCCATCGGGCGCTACGATGGAAATTTCTAAGTCACTATCATTTGCATGTGTAAGGCTTAGACAAATAGTTTCCAATCCGAAAGTTCCTGTGTCAATAATGGCGGGACTTAAACCACTTATTAACAATGGGAAGTCATTTATACTCATATCATTTATTACTCCAGAACTTCCTGTATAAGTTTGTGAAATAAGTAAGTGCGAAGTGAAAAACAAAACAATAATTAAAAACTTTTTCATATTTATTAACTTATATAAGAAAGGTCAAGTTAAAAAAATGTTCCGCTAATTTAAGGTTGAATTAACATAGTTTACATAAATACTTCTTTTTTTACGCACACAATTGAATGATGAGGCAAGAATAATTAAAGGCCAAAACAGGCCTAAATTGGTAAAATTGACCTAAAATGTTGGTTTAGGTAAAATTTCATTTACCTGACTTACAGTTATTTATGCTTTATTTTATATATTATTTGGCCGTCGGATTGAATTTTGGTTTATCTTTATGGCTCACAAAAAAAATAACATCACAATGGAAAGTGGAATTGTAAAATTCTTTAATGAGTCGAAAGGTTTCGGATTCATCAAAGTAAACGGATCAAATCAAGAAGTATTTGTTCATGTATCAGGACTCACAGATCAAGTCCGTGAAAACGACGCGGTAGTTTTCGAACTACAAGAAGGCAAAAAAGGCCTTAACGCGGTAAACGTAAAATTGGCTTAATCACCTATTTTATACTTAAAAAAAACCCTCGAAAATTCGAGGGTTTTTTTATGCCTTATTTTTTGCTATCCCACAGACTGACAAAACCATCTATTAAATTCAAACTGGTTGAATTCAGGGTAACAAAAAATAGAATATCGAAAAATGGATTAAGAAACTAATTGAAAATCCAGCCAAAATCTGTCTGGGCGTGTGGGCTTGCAAATAAAGTCGCGCAGTTCCAATTAATCCTGCAATAAAAAAACACGCCGAAAGTATTGGTGCGCCCCCGCTGTCGCGAAACAGCATTATAAAAAGAAACGCCCCACACAATCCCCCAATTCCTATCATGTGCAAACTAATTTTCCAGGTCAAATTTATTATTCCAGCAACAATAGTTTGAATAATAGCCCCAACAATAAACAAATAAATAAAAGTGGGTACAACCTTTAAATTATTTAAACAATAATACATTAAAAAATAAATTATAGCAGAAAATAGAAGCGGCCACTGCCTCTCTTCCTTTGTTTCCCCTTGCATGCTTTCGAAATTGATTAGGTTTGCTTCCGGCTTTCCAAGTTTTACTATAGCATATAAAACTACTATCCCTAAAAATGTAAACCCTAAAACAATAAACAAAATATCAAATACATAAAACCCCTCGAAGACACTTAGCTCTGACGGAATAAATAAAAAAAAAACTGCAGTAGCAAAAGCAACCATAAAAAAAGGGTGAAATAATACAGAAATAAATTGAGAAATCTTTTTCATTTTAAATTTCCTTTCGCAATCTAGCAACAGAAATATCTAATTGCTCTCTGTATTTAGCAACCGTACGCCTTGCTATATTATACCCTTTTTCTTTAAGAATTTTAGTAAGCAAATCATCGGTAACGGGCTTTTTTTTATCCTCGGCAGATATTACATCAAGAAGTATTTTTTTTACTTCGCGAGTAGAAACCTCCTCCCCCACACTATTGGTAAGTGACTCTGAAAAAAAACTTTTTAATAAAAATGTACCAAATTGTGTTTGAACATATTTGCTGTTGGCAACTCTTGAAACAGTAGATATATCTAAATTTACGCGATCAGCAATATCCTTTAAAATCATCGGCCTTAATTTAGTTTCATCACCATCTAAAAAATATTTCTGTTGGTAATCAAGAATTGCATCAATCGTTAGCAATAAGGTTTGTTGACGCTGATGCAATGCATCCATAAACCATTTTGCAGAATCAATTTTTTGTTTAATAAAACTAAATGCTTCTTTACTGCTTTTATCCTTCCTCTTGGCATAGTCCAATAACATATTTGAATACATTCCACTCACACGCAAGTCGGGCATATTACGGTCGTTCAACGACAATTCTAATTTTCCATCATTATTTATAACTATAAAATCAGGAATTACATCTTGAACATTTCTGGAGCTGTCTCCTACGGAACTGCCGGGCCTTGGACTTAAACTTGTAATCTCTTTTATTACAAGTTTCAAAGATTCGTTGTCAATCCCTAAACGATTAGCAATTTTTTCATAATGTTTTTTAGAAAACTCATCCATGTGCTCCTGCACAATTCTAATGGCCATGATTAAATGTGGTGTCCTCGGAACTTTTCTTTTCAATTGCAACAATAAACATTCTTTTAAATCATTTGCACCAACACCAGGAGGATCGAAATTTTGAATAATTCCAAGTATTTCTTTCAGTTCACTTTCAGTTGAAACAATATTTTGAGTAAAGGCTAAGTCGTCAATAACCGCCATTAATTCTCTACGCATATATCCATCCTCGTCGATATTACCAATTAAATAAGCCCCAACTTGATATTGATGATCAGTAAGCAATTGCAATCCCAATTGAGACAACAATAAATCTTGAAAACTTGGTCCTTGAGAAAGTGGAGACTCTCGACGCTCCTCGTCTGAGCTATTGTTATTCGCATGTTCTTTATAGGAATAACCCTCATCTTCATTTATATAATCTTCTAAAGAAAAGTCATCGTCCTTTCGTTCGCCTTCCTGTTCTTTTTCGCTATCATAAAGATCATCCTCTACTTCATCTTTCTGCTCATCTTCAACATTTTCATCGCCTTCCTCAAGCGCAGGATTAAGTTCTATTTCCTCTTTGATGCGCTGCTCCAAAGCAACTGTAGGTAGCTGAAGCATTTTCATCAACTGAATTTGTTGAGGAGAAAGCTTTTGCAGCATTTTCTGATGAAGACCCTGACGCAACATAAAATAATAGATTTATACTAAAATACAATTATAATTCGAGACAAGATAAATTTTGATAGGGGCTTTAATTGATCAACGATAAAAAATTTCTAAACTAAAATTAGAATCGTATTCGATTTGATAAATTATTCCCTTGTATTAAGAAATAAATTATTAACTACATACAATAATTATTTCTTCAGTGTTGCCAACAAGTATTCACGATTTAAACGTGCTATGTTTTCAATTGAAATCTCCTTTGGGCATTCGGCTTCGCAAGATCCTGTATTGGTACAATTTCCAAATCCTAGTGCATCCATTTCTTTTACCATATTCAAAGCTCTGTCCACACGTTCTACCTGACCTTGTGGTAGCAATGCAAATTGTGAAACTTTTGCAGAAACAAATAACATAGCAGATGAATTTTTACATGCTGCCACACACGCTCCACAACCAATACAAGCAGCTGCAAAGAAAGAAGCGTCAGCATCATCTTTGGGAATTGGCAAAGAATTGGCGTCTTTTGCATTTCCCGTATTGACAGAAATAAACCCTCCGGCCGCCTGAATTTTATCAAACGCTGAACGATTCACAACCAAATCTTTAATAACAGGAAAAGCTTTTGCCCGCCAAGGCTCAACAGTAATTGTTTCGCCATCTTTAAAATGACGCATGTGCAATTGACAAGTAGTTGTACCTGATTGTGGACCATGGGCACGACCATTAATATGCATGCTACACATTCCACAAATTCCTTCCCGACAATCGTGATCAAACGCAATTGGTTCGTTTCCTTCTGTAATCAAACGCTCATTAAGCACATCGAACATTTCGAGAAAAGACATTTCTTCGGAAATATTAGCTACAGGATAAGTTACAAAACCACCTTTAATGTTGGCGCTTGCTTGTCTCCAGACTTTTAATGTAAGATTCATAGTTTAATTTTTTTGCTTCATTATTTTCTGCGCTCCTAAAAAGGGACGCAACCAATTTGATTATTTATAGGATCGTGCAGCTACTTTTACTACTTCGTATTTCAATTCTTCTTTATGCACTTCATATGTATTGTTTCCCTTATTTTCCCAAGCGGCAACATACATGAAGTTTTCATCGTCGCGTTCTGCTTCGCCTTCTTTCGTCTGAAACTCCTCGCGAAAATGTCCTCCACAAGATTCATTACGATTAAGTGCGTCGATACACATCAACTCTCCCAATTCAAGAAAATCTGCTACTCGACCTGCTTTTTCCAACTCTATATTTAATTCATTACTAGCACCAGGGACACGAACATCTTTCCAGAACTCTTCTCGCAACAAACGAATTTCAGAAATTGCACTGGTAAGCCCTTTTTCACTTCGTCCCATTCCGCATTTATCCCACATTATCTTGCCTAAGCGTTTATGAAAATAATCTACTGACTTTGTTCCTTTGATATTTATTAATTGATTTATGGTATCGGAAACATTTTTTTCTGCAGCAAGAAATTCAGGGTGATCTGTAGACGTTACTTTGTCCCTAATTTGAGAATTAAGATAAGATCCGATAGTATATGGAATAACAAAATATCCGTCCGCAAGTCCTTGCATCAATGCAGAGGCCCCTAAACGATTTGCGCCATGTTCTGAAAAGTTTGCTTCACCCAAAGCATACATTCCTGGAACAGTTGTCATTAATTCATAGTCAACCCAAAGACCACCCATTGTATAGTGCACAGCAGGATATATTCTCATAGCAATCTCATATGGATTTTCTCCAGTAATTTTTTCATACATCGCAAATAGATTGCCATACTTTTCTTTGACAGCTTCTTTTCCTAATGCAATTACGCGTGTTATATTTGCATGCTCCTCCCCTAATTTTCCGGCTTGTTGTTTTCCGTAGCGTTCGATTGCAGCAGCAAAATCCAAATAAACTGCCATTTTAGATGACCCTACACCAAAACCGGCATCGCACCTTTCTTTTGCCGCACGCGAAGCAACATCACGAGGAACCAAATTTCCAAATGCCGGATAACGACGTTCTAAATAATAATCTCTTTCCTCTTCAGGAATCTCGTTTGCTTTTCTTTTATCATTTTCAGCCTTTGGAACCCAAATTCTTCCATCGTTCCGAAGCGATTCAGACATGAGTGTTAATTTCGATTGATGATCTCCCGAAACCGGAATACAAGTCGGATGAATTTGTGTGTAACATGGATTTCCAAAAAAAGCGCCACGTTTATGCGCTTTCCATGTTGCCGTAACATTAGAACCCATTGCATTTGTAGACAGATAAAATACGTTTCCATACCCTCCAGTACAAAGCAAAACAGCGTGAGCAGAATGACGTTCTAATTTTCCTGTAATTAAATCACGTGCAATTATCCCTTTTGCTTTACCATCAATAACAACAACATCTAACATTTCGTGACGAGTAAACATTTTCACGACTCCTAACCCAACTTGTCGCTGTAACGCACTATAAGCCCCAAGTAATAATTGCTGACCTGTTTGTCCTGCTGCATAAAAGGTTCTTTGTACTTGTGTTCCACCAAAGGAGCGATTCGACAATAAGCCGCCATACTCACGAGCAAAAGGAACGCCTTGTGCTACACACTGGTCTATAATATTCGTGCTTACTTCTGCTAAACGATGTACATTTCCTTCGCGCGAGCGATAATCTCCTCCCTTAATTGTATCATAAAAAAGTCGATAAATACTATCGCCATCATTCTGATAATTTTTTGCTGCATTAATCCCTCCCTGAGCTGCAATAGAGTGAGCTCGACGAGGAGAGTCCTGAAAACAGAATACTTTCACTTTATAGCCAAGTTCAGCTAAGCTTGCCGCAGCCGAAGAACCCGCAAGACCGGATCCAACCACAATAATTTCCAAATTGCGTTTATTGGATGGGTTGACTAAAGGCACATGGTCTTTGTAAGCATTCCACTTCTGCTCAATAGGTCCTTCTGGTATTTTTGAATCTAATTTACTCATAATAGAACTCTTTAAATATAAGGTTGTCTTATTTTACAATGCCCAATTGAGCAAATCCTTGTGTAATAATTTTGCGCCATAAAATAAAATAGGAAAAGAACCAAAGCCCACTCCGATAAGTATTGAAAATCCTAATGAAACTTTATCCAATATTGGCATGTATTTTTTATTGCTAAGTCCGAGTGTGTGAAATGCTGAAGCTAAAGCATGGCGCAAATGAAAAGCAAGAAAAATAACAGAGATAAGATAGAGTAAAGCGTAAACTGGATTTTCTAGAGCATGTACCACATTCACCGAAATGGTTTCTTGGCCAACACCGCCAACAGTACCCGTAATTCGATAAGGAAGAAAAAAGTTATACAAATGAACAACAATAAAAAAGAAAATAACACTTCCGGTAAATCCCATATTACGAGAATTCCACGAACTCGTTTTTCCCCCATCATTCAATGTGTACTTTATTGGACGTGCCTCGTTATTTTCACGTGTAAGCAATACTGCTTGTGCAACATGAATAAGAATGGCGAGAAACAAAACAATCTCGATGATGCGAATAATAATCATTCGTACCATGCTATGAGAAGTTTCATCAAACTCTACACCACCATCACCAAAGAATAAAGTAACGTTAGTATATAAATGTTCCAGTAGAAACAAGATGAGAAAAAGGCCAGAAAGGGCCATCATTGTTTTTTTACCAATAGAGGAAGTTAAAAATTTTAGCATAGTCGGTATTGCGTTTGGGCCGATAAATAAAGATCAACGTGTAGGTACAAATGTACCTAACAGCTAGAAGTGTATCAAGAAAAAGCGAAAATTTGAATAGAAATTTGTAGAAAATGTGATTCCCCCCTCAAATTGATTCTAAATTGGCGAATTATCACTCCTAAAAATAAAAACTATGGATATTATTTGTATAAATGCCCTAAATCAAGAACCCTAAACAATATATTCCTTTAGAATGTAGATTCCTTTTATCTTTATTCCTTCAATCCTTAACCTATGCGATACGCACCAATTTCCAACAAACTCTTTATTGAAAACCGAAAACGTTTCAGGGCGAACTTGAAATCAAAATCGATTGCTGTTTTTAATTCAAATGACACTCAACCGACAAATGCGGATGGCACTATGCCCTTCAAACAAAACAAAGACCTCTTTTACCTTTCTGGAATTGACCAAGAAGAAACCATTCTATTGATTTTTCCTGATTCCCCTGACAAAGAACTCAATGAGGTATTATTTGTACGAGAAACGAATGAGCACATTGCAATTTGGGAAGGAGAAAAACTCACAAAAGCACAGGCGGCGATAAACTCAGGTATAAAAAAAGTATATTGGACACACCAGTTCAAACAAGTTTTTAATTCACTAATTTTTGAAGCAAATAATATTTACATCAACTCCAATGAGCATATTCGTTCAGGAAATGAGGTCGAAACTCGAGATGAACGTTTTCTTTCTGCTTGTAAAAAAACATATCCACTACACAACTATTTAAGAAGTGCGCCAATCCTGTACGATTTACGTGCTATCAAATCTGCCGAAGAAGTTGCGATGATTCAAAAAGCATGTGATCTTACTGGAAATGGATTTAATCGATTGCTTTCATTTGTAAAACCAGGGGTGTGGGAATACGAAATAGAAGCGGAACTGGGACATGAATTTGTGCGGCAAGGGGCCGGCTTTGCGGGATACGAACCAATTATTGCAGCTGGAAAAAATTCTTGCGTATTACATTACAACATCAACGATAAACAATGTAAAGAAGGAGATATTTTGTTGATGGATTTTGCTGCTGGCTATGCAAATTACCAAAGTGATTTAACGCGTTGTTTGCCTGTAAGTGGAAAATTCACAAAGCGCCAAAAGAATGTTTACAACGCTGTTTTACGTGTGATGAAATTCGCAACTTCAAGGTTGGTAGTTGGAAATAACATTACTGATTATCACAAAGAGGTGGGAAATGCAATGGAAGAAGAATTGTTAAGCCTACGTCTAATTACAAAAACAGAAGTAAAAAAACAAAATCCCGAATGGCCTGCCTACAAAAAGTATTTTATGCATGGGACTTCACATTATCTTGGATTAGATGTACACGATGTTGGTAGTCGTTTCAGAAAATTTGAAGCTGGAATGGTTTACACCTGCGAACCAGGAATTTATATTCCCGTTGAAGGGCTAGGCATTCGATTGGAGAACGATATTCTACTCACAAAAAAAGGACCTGTTGACTTGATGAAAAATATTCCTATTGAAGCGGAGGAAATAGAAAGTTTGATGAAAAAATAAATCGTTAAATTGGAAATATTTGAATGTAAATTGTTGACCTCTTTCATTTTTCTCCTTTGTTTAAGCCATGGCCTTATCACAACCTATATTTAAACCAACAATTCCTGAAACAAATTTTATTGTTTCACGTGGCGCAAAAATTCGCTACACATCTATCGGCAAAGGCAGGGCAATTGTTTTGTTACACGGGTTTTTAGAATCTTTGGAAGTGTGGTTTGGAAATGATTTTTCAATTTCACTCGCCAAAAAATTTCGTGTCATTGCAATTGATCTCCCCGGCCATGGCAAATCAGATTGTATCGGTTATGTACAAAAAATGGAGCGTATGGCAGATGTTGTGAAAGATGTAATGGATAATTTAGGACTCAGGAGATATGTGCTAGTGGGGCATTCAATGGGTGGATATGTGGCCTTAGCTTTCGCTGAAAAATATTCAACCAACCTCAGTGGCCTTTGTCTTTTTCACTCTACGGGTTTACCAGATAGCGAAGAGAAAAAAAACGATCGTGATAGAGCTATAAAAATGGTGAAGAGAGCGCCATCCAAATACACAAATTCTTTAGTAATCAATTTATTTGCTGTTGTGAACCATAAATACATGAAGAAAGAGATAAACTGGATTCGTAGAATGGCAGCAAAAACAAAAAAACAAGCTATTGTTGCAAGCCTAGAGGGAATGAAAATTCGCCGAAACAGAGAAATTATTTTAAAATTCACTACGTGTCCTGTTCTTTTTATAGGGGGGAAACGTGACCGGGTAATTGCATTTACAGCAATAGAAAAACAAGCACAATTACCAAAAACGAGCAAGCTCTTAATGCTCGAACGCGTGGGTCACATGGGATTTTTAGAGTCAAAAGAAATTTCATCAAAAAAACTGAAAACATTTGCAGGAATGTGCTTCAGCAAAAAAATAAATTCCTCTGCTTAATTATAATTTATTTAGACTGTCAATAAAAACACAATTCAACAGGAATAAACTCCTACTTAAGATAATATATTTGAAATATGAAAACAATCATTTCCCTTTTTATTTTAACACTTGCTTGTAACATTATCCAAGCACAAGAAAGTTCTGCGACAACTCATTCGGAATTTAATTTTCAGGGTAAACTATACATCGCAGATTACGATGTAACAAAACATCTTTTAAAAATGAACGAGGAGGTTTCGTTTCAGATTTATGATGAAACGGGCATTTGTATTAAAAGATCAGAGGGAATAATTATTGATTTTAAACCAATTCTTAAAGCTGGAGAAGAAAAAACTTTTGTTGTCCGGTTTTACAAAAACAGTCAAAAATCAAAAAAAAAGAAAAAAGCTTCAATAAAACATAAAGGTGAAATCGGAGTGATGGTGATTAAAGATCAGAAATAATTTGTTGTACTAATTACAATTAATTATTGGGAAATCAGTTATCTTTCCCTAATAACGCATCCCAACCCTGTGCCGTAACGGGATGTTCCGTATTTGACCGAGTCACTAAATTTACTCCTGCCTCTTTAGCGGTAATGTGTCCAATGAAAGTGACATCTGGGTTATGCTGCAATTTTTCGTAATCTTTCATATCAACGGTGAACAGCAACTCAAAATCTTCTCCGCCATTCATGGCGCACATGGTAGGGTCAAGACTGAATTCTCTTGCACGATCAAATGTCATTGGATCCATCGGAATTTTTTCTTCATACAACTGTGCTCCCACATTTGATTGCGTGCAAATATGTAAAAGTTCAGAAGCTAATCCATCTGAAATATCAATCATCGACGTAGGAACTACGCCACAATCGGCTAGCATCTGAATAATATCAATTCTTGCTTCTGGTTTTAATTGTCGCTCGAGGATGTAATCATTCCCTTCAAGATCAGGTTGAATGTTAGGATCAGATTTATAAACTTCTTTTTCGCGTTCGAGCATGAGCAAACCCATATACGCGCCACCAAGGTCGCCTGTCACACACAGAAGATCTTTTTCTTTTGCTCCATTGCGATAAACAATTTTTTCTTTTTCGGCTTCCCCGATGATGGTGCAAGAAATTACCAACCCGCTTTTTGAAGCTGTAGTATCTCCGCCAACTAAATCAACTCCGTATCTTTCACATGCAACCAATAATCCAGAATAAATTTCTTCGATTGCGTCTAATGAAAATTTACTGGAGATGGCAATCGAAACCAACAATTGTTTCGGCGTAGCGTTCATCGCAAAGATGTCGGAAAAATTTACTGTCGCTGCTTTGTATCCTAAATGTTTTAATGGCACATAGGATAAATCGAAATGTACTCCTTCTACTAACATATCGGTAGAAACAACAGACATCTTTGCTCCACCGTAATCAATAATTGCCGCATCGTCACCTACACCTTTTACAGTTGAAGGATTTTTGAGTTCAATATTCTGCGTGAGATGCTTAATGAGTCCAAATTCGCCAAGTTTGGAAATCTCAGTTGTGGAGTGATTGTCTAACATTTTGCAAAGTTAGCCACACAAATCGACTTGCAATTTTCTTTTTTGAACCTAAATAGTTGATTAATAGCGCTGACCGAAAGAACTTTAAATTTCAATCAATTTTTTTTCAATAAAGCTGGTTATTAAAGGCAATTCAGCCCCATTAATTTAGATGCCACAATCCTGATAATCTGTCTAAAATCTTTGCACATGTACCATAAAGTAGGTATTTTTGCACCTGATTTAGATTTAGTCTAAATAAACATATTTACATATAATACTGAATATCAATGATTACAGTAACCGAAAATGCGAAACAACATGCGATAGACCTGATTAAGCAGGAAAATCGACCTCTGGATACATTTATCCGCGTAGGTGTAGATAGCGGCGGATGCTCTGGGCTTTCTTACAAAATGGAGTTTGATAATGTGTTGCAGTCCAATGACCAGGTTTTTGAGGACAAGGGAATTAAAATTGTGGTCGATAAAAAGAGTTTTCTCTATCTGATTGGAACAGAATTGGATTATTCTGCAGGGTTGAATGGTAAAGGGTTTGTGTTTGTGAATCCGAACGCATCACGCACCTGCGGATGTGGCGAAAGTTTTTCAGTATAAAATTTTATGGCAGAGAAGAACGAAATATTAGAAGAGTTCACACAGGGCGAATATAAATACGGCTTCACATCTGACATCGAAACCGAATTTGCGCCCAAAGGATTAAATGAAGATATCGTGCGGTTTATTTCAATGAAAAAAAAAGAACCCCAATGGATGTTGGATTTTCGTTTGAAAGCATTTCGCCATTGGCTAAAAATGAAACACCCCGATCATTGGGCACATGTGAATTTTAAGCCAATTGATTTTCAAGATTCCTGTTATTACGCAGCGCCGAAAAAAATAAAAACCGTTGGAAGTTTGGATGAAGTGGATCAGGAGCTGTTGAAGACGTTTGAAAAACTTGGAATTTCCCTAGAGGAACAAAAGCGTTTAGTGGGTATGGAAAGCAAAATAGCTGTCGACGCGGTAATTGATTCTGTTTCTGTCAAAACAACTTTCAAAGAAGTACTTGCAGAAAAAGGAATTATTTTTTGTTCCTTTTCAGAAGCTGTGCAGGAACATCCTGAGCTTATTAAAAAATATATGGGATCTGTTGTTCCCTATACTGATAATTTTTACGCAACATTAAACTCCGCAGTATTCTCTGACGGATCTTTCTGTTACATTCCTAAAGGCGTTCGTTGTCCGATGGAATTGTCAACTTATTTCAGAATCAATTCTTCTGGCACCGGACAATTCGAAAGAACATTAATTGTTGCCGATGAAGGCGCTTACGTTTCATATCTTGAAGGTTGTACAGCTCCGATGCGTGATGAAAATCAATTGCATGCTGCAATTGTTGAAATTGTAGCACATAAAGACGCGGAAGTAAAATATTCCACGGTACAGAATTGGTATCCCGGGAACAAAGAAGGTGTTGGTGGGATATATAATTTTGTAACAAAGCGTGGGATTTGTTTGGGTGACAATTCAAAAATTTCCTGGACACAAGTAGAAACGGGTTCTGCGATTACTTGGAAATATCCGAGCGTAATTTTAAAAGGAGACCATTCTGTAGGAGAATTTTATTCTGTTGCCGTTACCAATAATTATCAACAAGCTGATACCGGCACTAAAATGTTGCACATCGGAAAAAACACGCGCAGCACAATTATTTCAAAAGGAATTTCCGCTGGTAAAAGTCAAAACTCTTACCGCGGTTTAGTTCGCATTAGTAAAGGCGCAACAAATGCAAGGAATTTTTCGCAGTGCGATTCCTTGTTGATGGGCGATAAATGTGGAGCACATACTTTTCCTTATATCGAAATTCACGATAAGTCGGCAGTTGTAGAACATGAAGCTACAACTTCTAAAATTGGAGAAGATCAGATTTTTTATTGCAAGCAACGTGGCATTGACACTGAAAAAGCAATCGGATTAATTGTGAATGGCTATTGCAGAGAGGTGTTGAATCAACTCCCAATGGAATTTGCTGTGGAAGCACAAAAGTTATTGTCAGTAAGTTTAGAAGGAAGTGTTGGATAAAATTTGATTTTTCATCAATAAAAATTATGATTAACATAAAAAATTTACACGCATCCGTTGACGGACAAGAAATTCTAAAAGGATTAAATCTTGATGTAAAAGACGGGGAAGTCCATGCAATCATGGGGCCAAATGGTTCCGGAAAAAGTACGCTCGCTTCCGTCCTTGCAGGCAAATCAGAATATGAAGTCGCAGAAGGAGAAGTATTGTTTAATGGGAAAAATTTGTTGGAAATGTCTGCTGAGGATCGCGCACGTGAAGGGCTGTTTCTTGCATTTCAATATCCAGTTGAAATTCCAGGCGTGAGTAATATTAATTTTCTTAAAACAGCAATCAATGAAATTCGTGCATACAAAGGACTAGGTCCAATTGAGCCGAAAACATTTTTAGCAATGGTAAAAGAAAAACAATCGTTAGTAGAATTAGATGGTAAATTAACAGGACGCTCTGTAAACGAAGGGTTTTCAGGTGGAGAAAAAAAGCGAAATGAAATTTTTCAAATGGCAATGTTGGAACCAACGCTTGCGATATTAGATGAAACGGATTCTGGGCTTGACATTGATGCATTACGAATTGTAGCAAACGGTGTAAATAAATTACGTGACCAAAAACGATCATTCATTATTGTAACGCATTACCAGCGTTTGTTGGATTATATCATTCCGGATTTTGTTCATGTCTTATACAATGGTCGAATAGTAAAGACGGGCGGAAAAGAATTAGCGTTGGAGTTGGAAGCAAAAGGATACGACTGGTTAAAATCTGAATCTGTTGAAGCATAAATTATGAACGTAGCAGAAACTTTATCCTTCAAAGATGCATTGCTTGAAAATTTTGAGCGAATACTTCCTTCATTATACGGTGAATCTCAAACTCGCCGAAATGCAGCTGCTTACTTTGAGAAAATTGGTTTCCCTAATCGCAAAACGGAAGACTATAAATACATTAATCCAGAAGCTGTTTTAAAACAAGGCTTTGGTTTTAATGCACCTGTACTAAATGAATTAACAGCAAAGGATATTGCAAAATTCACGTTTAAAAAAGATTCCTCTGTACTAGTTATAGAGAACGGTAAATTTTCAGAAGCCCTTTCTCAATTAAAAAACTTGCCGAAAGGATTTACAATTTCAAACATTGCTGAGGCGGTTATTTCGAATGAAGTCGCCAAAAAACATTACACAAAACATGCACATTTTGATGCTGACCCATTTATCGCTTTAAATACCGCAATGACCACAGGTGGTATTTTCATGCATGTCTCAAAAAACACACAATCAAAACATCCTATTCAGATAATTCATATTTCTAATTTTGAAACGCCTTCTTTTTCTCAAACAAGAAATCTAATTATCATTGAAGAAGGTGCCGAAGCAATTGTGATTGAATCCTATGAAACAATTGGTCAGGTAAAAACATTTTCAAATCCTGTCACAGAAGTTTTCGTAGCAGCAAATGCAAAACTTGATCATTATAGAATTCAGTCGGAAGGTGAAAATGCCTTGCAGGTAAATACACTTCAAGCTTCCGTTTGCGGAAATTCAATATACAGCACCTACACATTTACCTTGGGAGGAAATTTTGTACGGAACAATCTAAACATTCTTTTCACTGAGAAAAATGGAGAAGCCCACTTATTTGGCTTATACCCAATTGCGAATGAGCAGACAGTCGACAACCATACAATTGTAGATCATGCAGTACCTAATTGCATGAGTAATGAATTGTATAAAGGTGTAATTAACGGTAAAGCAAGCGCAACTTTTAACGGAAAAATTTTCGTTCGGCCTGATGCACAAAAAACAAATGCTTATCAGACCAATAGAAATATTTTATTGAGTGACAATGCCACTGTGAATACAAAACCTCAATTGGAAATTTATGCCGATGATGTAAAATGTTCGCACGGTACATCTACAGGAAAAGTAAATGATGATGCAATGTTCTATTTGCAGGCACGAGGAATTGGGAAGGAAAGCGCACGTGCATTGCTTATCCGTGCGTTTGCTGAAGAAGTGGTAGACCTGGTGAAAATTGAGGAGTTGAGAAATTATATTGACAGTAAAATTGATTCAATTTTAAAATGATTAGACTTTCACAACGTTTTGCTAAATGAATAAATCAAATAATATATCGGAGTTGAATTACGACGTCAAAAAATATCGTTCTGATTTTCCAATTTTAACCCGCGAGGTTAATGGGAAACAATTAGTTTATTTTGACAATGGCTCAACCACCCAAAAGCCAAAAGTTGTTATTGATTCCATGACGGATTATTATACCCGTTACAATTCCAATATTCATCGCGGTGTTCATCACTTGAGCCAAGAAGCGTCAACTGCTTATGAAAATGCACGTGTAACAGTACAAAAATTCCTGAACGCAAATTCAGCCAACGAAATTATTTTAACACGTGGCACAACGGAAAGCATCAATCTTGTTGCCTACTCTTACTTAAGAAAAAAATTATCTCCCGGTGATGAAATTCTCATTACTGAAATGGAACATCATTCCAATATTCTTCCATGGCAAAACTTATGCGAAGAAATGAGTGTGGTACTTCGTGTGGTTCCTGTTAATAATAATGGTGAATTGGAAATTGAGTATTTGCAAAAAATGTTTTCTCCTAAAACAAAGTTTTTTGCATTCACACACGTTTCAAATACACTTGGAACTATTAATCCCGCAAAAGAAATTATTGAGTTGGCACACGCCAATAACATCGCTGTGCTCGTAGATGGTGCGCAAGCCGTTCCTCATATGCAAGTAGATATTCAACATTTGAATTGTGATTTTTATTGTTTCTCCGCGCATAAAGTTTATGGGCCAACAGGAATCGGTGCCTTGTTTGTGAAAGAAGATATTTTAAACAACATGGTTCCGTATCAAACAGGTGGCGGAATAATCAAGACGGTTTCATTTGCAAAAACAACCTATGTAGATGGTCCTCTTAAATTCGAAGCCGGAACTCCCAATATTGAAGGTGCTGTTGGAATGGCAAAGGCAATGGAATACATTACAGAAATTGGAATTGAAAAAATTATGCAGCATGAACATGAATTACTCGTGTATGCAACATCCAAATTGAATACGATTGACGGAATGCAAATTATCGGAACAGCTAAAAACAAAGCAGGTGTAATTTCATTTGTAGTTCGCAATATTCATCCGTTCGATATAGGAGCCATTTTAGATCAACAGGGAATTGCTGTTCGCACAGGACATCATTGCACACAACCTTTGGTAGAAAAATTTGGAATTCCGGGAACGGTCCGTGTTTCTTTCGGATTATATAACACAAAAGAAGAAGTTGATGTATTTATTGCTGCGCTTGAAAAAACAGTGAAAATGTTATCCTAAATGAACATTGCTGAAATAGAAAACGAATTAATAGAACAATTTTCCATATTTGATTTGTGGGATGATAAATATCAATACCTCATTGACATGGCAAAGGCGCTTCCTATTTTGGATGAAAAATATAAAACTCCTGATCGTTTAATCAAAGGGTGCCAGAGCCAGGTTTGGTTACATACTGAATTAATTAACGGGAAAATAATTTTTCACGCCGACAGTGACGCGATTATTACAAAAGGAATTGTTGCATTATTATTAAAAGTTTTTTCTGGACATGCCCCAAAAGAAATTATTGAGGCGCAATTAAACTTCATTAATAAAATAGGGTTAGCGGAACACCTCTCTCCTACTCGAGCAAACGGATTAGTGGCAATGATTAAACAAATGAAAATGGATGCATTTGTAATGCAATCCAATTCAACAATGAAATAAATATTATGGACGCAAACATTGTTTCGAACTATCCGGAATTAACACAGGCGGTAATTGATGCCCTAAAAACTTGTTATGACCCAGAAATCCCTGTTGACATCTGGGAACTTGGATTGATTTACGAAATTGCAATCAATGATGATAAAGAAGTAAAACTCCTTATGACACTCACATCTCCGAATTGTCCGGTTGCAGAATCTTTACCTGCTGATATATCGGACAAAGTAAGAACGGTGCGTGGCGTAAAAGGCTGTGATGTAAAAGTGACGTTTGAACCACCATGGATGAAAGAAATGATGAGCGAGGTGGCGCAATTAGAATTAGGGTTTATGTGACCTCGATACATTTTTCTTTTTTGTCAGACTGAGTGTCCGACGCAGGAGGATGTATCGAAGTCTGACAAAATCACAATGGAAGAAATAATAAACAAAGTAGAAAACAGCGGATTAATTACAATTGATCTAGGAGAATTATATCTGCCCGGTGAGCGTGTATTGATTGATATAAAAGACCAACTCTTTCAGGAATTGATTCTTCGCGAAAAAGATTTTCGAGAATTTATTAAATCATATGATTGGTCGCAATACAAAGACAAATATGTTGCTTTGACTTGCTCTGCTGATGCAATTATACCCGATTGGACTTGGATGTTATTGGCTTCCGCACTCGAACCATTTGCAAAAAAAATAGTTTTTGGATCGATTGATGTTTTAGAAACTGTTTTGTTTGACGAAATTCTTTCCAACTTCAATGTTGAACAATATCGCGATGCACGAATTGTAATTAAAGGTTGTGGCGACAAACCTGTTCCTAAATACGCTTACATCGAATTGACTCGTAAACTACAGCCAATTGTAAAAAGTATTATGTACGGCGAACCTTGCTCTACTGTTCCTGTATATAAACAGCGGAAATAAAAAAGGAGCAACATTTCTGCTACCCCTTTAATTTTTCATAATTCTGTGCAACAGTCGAAAGGTCTATTTAATATTTATCACCTTTAAAGTTGCCGCATGATTCTGTGTTGTCAGTTTTACAAAATAAGCTCCTTCTCCTAAGCTAAGCGAATTGAAATCAACTTCGACATTGTGCCAGCCGATTGTTTCTTTTCCTTTTGCAAGAACAGAAATACGTTCGCCTAACAAATTATAAAGTTCCAATTGCACCTCTCCTGTTTCTGGCATTTGATAAGAAATTGTTGTTGATCCAACAGCAGGATTCGGCATTGCTTTCAGCATTTGCGCTGAGAAATTTCCAATGTAATCCATTCCGGTAATAAAAATTACCATTGTTGTATCAAAAGTTCCGCACACATTTGTCTGTGTAAGTGTCACGGTGTAAGTTCCCCCAAACGTATAGGTGTGCATTGTTGGGTTATTTATTGTGTCGGTTACGCCATCACCAAAATCCCATTCGAACCAGGTTAAATCTGTATTGTTATTACTAAATGTTGCGGTTTGTCCTGAAATGGATGTATTTGTGAAACCACTTCCTATCGGGCTGTGTTGCTGTGTTAATGTGATTGGAACTTTAACCCAGTTATTGCTGTCATCTGTTTCAATAAAATTATTATCAGGATCTGTAATTGAAATAATATAATAATCCCCATTACAAACATTCGTTAAATCAATATCCATTCCCGCTAAAGTCTGAGAATAAATATCAAGATTCCCGGTATAAATTCCCTGGTCTTGTCCACATCCTGTAACAACTCCAAATGGAGAATTTGGAATATTAGCCATTGTAATAATGTTGCCCGCTGTGTCACGACAGTAACCATAATCGCTTGTGCAATCGCCAAGGTTAATCAAACAGAAAGCAATTTTTTGTCCTTGCGCAATAATCGGCCAGTTCAAAGGGTTCGCAATTAACGTGTCTTCTTTTCTCAATGTAAATACGCCCCAATCATTAACGTGAACGTGACCATGAGATGGATGATAACTCATTGTTCCGGGTGTAAGCGTATCAAAAGATGTGATAACACTTCCATTTTTACGATAGAGTGTTTGAATTAATTGTTGTGTTGGAGGATTTCCATTTGGACAAATTGAAGTGTTACAAGGAACCGAAACTGTATCGCACCAGCAATTATTTGATCCGTGAATTTCCATAGGACCCCAACCAATGTTTGGTGTTGCATTACTCAGTGTGATTAATCCAGGTGTCTCTGTATGTTGCGCTGTAATAATATCTGCTGATGCTATCATGTCAGGAAAAAGATCGCAAATCTGTGAACTATCGGGACAAAAACAACCCATTCCGTTTGCCATAGAACATGGTCCTAAAGAAGGTGGTGGATCACTAGGAGGATTTGCACAAAAATTTAAACTCACACTTGAAATAATTCCAATATCACTCGGAACTTCATCACATGCACTGAAATACCAAGTACCATTCGGATCAGATCCGTTGTTGAGTTGATTAATAGAATTATCCGGTAAGTGATTTCCTGTGAAAGGTGCTCCTGATTGTGACAGCAAAATTGTTGCTGACATTGTAAAAACTGTATTGGTGAAATTATCCCCAGCACCACCTTGGTTATTTGAAAGTCGAACAGAATCTCCACTTGGAGAAATTATCCATAAATCTAAATCGCCATCGTAAGTGTGGGTAATATTTACAGTCACAGAACAAAGTCCGTACACGGTATCCATTGTAACCGGAAGTCCTGTGCAAACAATCGTAACAGCAGTACAATTGTTGTCTGTAATACCTGCGTTTGGAGAAACGGTAAATGTTTGCGCCGAAGCTGCAAAACAAATAAACCCCGTTAATAGTAATAGTGAGAGGTAGCGTTTTTTCATAGGTTTATTTAAAAATTTAAATATACGAAATCTATCCTTTAAATGAAAATTGAATATGAAAAGAGACTAAAAATTATACCATATACGAAGACGGATTGTTTTTTATCAACGCAAACACAATGAACCCTAAAAAATCCTCCCGATTTCTCAAGAGGATTTTTATACCCATTTATAGAATTAGTGAGCTACAGAAAGTTTCTGAATAATTCTTTGTTCGCCGGAAACAAGCGTTACAAAGTAAAGTCCATTTGAAAGTTTAGCAGTATTCAAATTGTAATTATAAGTCCCTACAGACATTGATCCTACGTTGTCATTTGAAACAACACGCCCTTCCATGTCTTTTATCTCCACTGTTACATTACCTGCGTTTTTCACAGTATACAAAAGGGTAGCGTTCTCTTGTGAAGGATTCGGAAACATCCCAACATTTCCAAATATTTGTTCGGTCTCATTAAACCCAGTTACCAATTGACCAAAACGATAAACTGTAGAATTTACTGGAGTGCTATTCAAAGCAACTGGTATATTTTGTGGCCCAGAAAATGGATTATAAACCGTCAGTGTTGGAGCTGCAGGATTTGCACTCAACGCTAAACTATACAATAGTGTTTGCTGACCTGAATCTAATTGAATAATTCCAATTGAAGGACCTGGGCTTAAAGAATCTAAGTAACAATTTAAAGGGTGAGTTATTACAGATGGGCCAACACGCACCTCTATTGAATTATCCGCTTCATAAAACCATGTTTGAAAATTTACTACTGAAGAAAAATTTCCATAGGAATAAAACTCATTTACGAAACCTGCGTCAGCGCATTGAACTTTAAAAATTCTAGTGCCGGGGCTTCCAATAGTTGTATAAGTTACTGGCGACTTTGAAACGAGCGTTCCTGTATCTATAAGCTGCGCAAAAAAAGTATATAGCCCCATGTTATCAATGCCATTGGGGAACGCAACAATTCCTGGAATCATATCCGCTATGCTTACTACAGTACCTTGAAAATTAAAATTAAATCCCATTGGTAAATATGCAATTGGTGTAGACATTCCCCAAGGCGTTACACCATATACATCAGTTCCTGTAATTGGCGTGTACGCCGACTGAAATTGAGAAAAGACAAAGCTGTACGACTGCGCTTTAATGTTGCTCGTTCCGTAAAAAAATACAGAAATAAAAATTGAGAGTAGCGTTTTTTTCATTGTTTTGTTTTAGGTTAGTTTTATGATTTTCCGTTCAATTAATAAGCTCTAAAATTTTTTCCTTCCATGTAATAAATAAATGCCCGATTCACCACTTTGTTTCCACCAGGTGTCGGATAATCACCAGTAAAATACCAATCGCCCTTATGACCAGGACAAGCATTGTGCAATCCTTCGATTGTCTGGTAAATAATTTCCACCTCTGCATTTATACCAACAGGAGTAAGCAATTTAGAAATCTTAAGTGAAATTTCTTCGGCAGTAAATGGTTTATAAATCCCTTTCACCACATTGATTACCTGCTCAGCAGGAAGAAGGTCCTGTGTTTTTGCTTTCTCGTAAATTTCTGCGAGAATGTTTTCTTTCTTTTGTTCTTTCAGCAATTCAACTGCTGCTTGAAACGCAACGAAATCGCCCAACTTCGCCATGTCAATACCATAGCAATCTGGATACCTAATTTGGGGCGCAGAAGAAACAATAATTATTTTTTTAGGATGAAGTCTGTCAAGAATTTTTAAAATACTTTGTTTCAAAGTTGTTCCACGTACAATGGAATCGTCAATCATTACTAAATTATCGGTGGTCTGAATTACACCATAAGTAGTATCATAAATATGAGAAACCATTTCATCTCGAGAAGAATCACTACTGATAAAGGTTCTTAATTTTGCATCTTTCAGTGCAATTTTTTCAATACGCGGCTCCATGTTAAGAATTTCAGCAAGCGTTGAACCATCTATCTTTTTAAGCGCAAGTATCTTTTCCTTTTTTACAGCATTTAAATACGTATGTAACCCATTTACCAACCCGTGAAAAGCAACTTCAGCGGTATTGGGAATAAATGAAAAAACAGTATTCTTCATATCATAATCAACTGCATTTAAAACGGCAGTTGTTAACTGATTGCCCAGGCTTTTTCTTTCCTCATAAATATCCTTGTCGTTCCCACGAGAGAAATAAATACGTTCGAAGGAACACGATTTTTTTTCTTTTGGAGTACGAACTTGTTTCTCTTCATATTCTCCATTCTTCTTAATGATCAATGCACATCCAGGTGTCAATTCATGGATTTTTTCAATCGGAACATTAAATGCTGTTTGAATTTGTGGACGCTCAGAAGTTACAACAACAACTTCTTCATCGGCATACCAGTAGGCGGGGCGAATTCCAATTGGATCACGCAAGACAAATGCGTCACCATGACCGAACATTCCTGCCATTGTATAACCGCCATCCCATTTTTTACCCGCATCAGAAAGAATTTTTTGTATGTTCAAATTAGATGCAATGAGGTCGGTTATTTGTTCATTAGAATGGCCTTTAGATTTATAATTCCCAAATAAATGATCCACTTCACGATCTAAAAAGTGCCCTATTTTTTCCATCACCGTTACTGTATCCGCTTTTTCTTTTGGATGTTGTCCTAATTCAACAAGCTGATCAAAAAGTTCATCAACGTTTGTTAAATTAAAATTTCCCGCAACAACTAAATTTCTGGTGATCCAATTATTCTGACGAAGAAACGGGTGACAATTTTCTACACTATTTGCTCCGTAAGTTCCGTACCTCAAATGTCCAAGTAATAATTCACCCGAAAAAGCTACGTGCTTTTTTACCCATTTTGCATCCGATATTTTATCAGGGTATTTTTTATTTGCTTCAACAAATTTGTCGTTGATTTTTCCGAAAATATCTTTGATCGCAGTTGGAGCTGTGGAACGGTAACGAGAAATATATCTTGTTCCGGGAGGCACATCGAATTTTATTGTGGCAACACCGGCACCATCTTGGCCACGATTGTGTTGCTTTTCCATCAAGAGATAAAGCTTATTTAACCCATACATGGGCGTACCATACTTATCGATGTAATATTGATAAGGTTTAAGGAGGCGAATAAGAGCAATTCCGCACTCATGCTTAATTTGTTCGCTCATAATATATTCTGTTGACCCTTTTTTCTATCCCGTAATCCCAAAGTAAGTTAGGCCCGTGATTTAATTTTATCCGTCATTCAGAACACAAATTTACAATTAAAAAAACTGTTTTCGGATTATTGTTAAATTAAAGTGTATAATTCTCTTATTTTTAATTGAAGCGTAAATTTAATTGTATCATACATTAAATTAATAGCTCCATTTACCAGAAAAGGAATTGAAGAAGCTGATTCCCACTTTATAAGTAATTGCTGCTGTAGAGATATTATTATCAGCGGTTACAGCAAATATTCCAACTCGAAAAAGTTGTTTCTTAATGCGAATAATTCGTTCTAATCCGACAAAAAATTCTTGATGATAAAATTTTGAATTAGGAATAATAAGCCCCCCACCCCCAACCGCTGATGTAATTTTTAAATTCCTGTATAGCGGAATTTTACTGCCAAAGAAACCCTCAAAATGATGAATATAATTCAAGCGGAAATAAGCGTTCGGAGTATTTAATGAGGGTCCTAATAGTTGGAAGGAGTTCAATGGGTCAGAGAATATAAAACCGTCAGATCCTCTAAAATACTTATATTCCAATACGCGCAAATCTTTTTTATTAATAAATGCTCCGGCTTTAACACTCCAATTACTTTTTCCAAATCGTGCAAACTTGAACTCGTCAACAGAGCTAAATTCGATATAATCAAAGTTAACCTCACTTTTAAAGAGAGAAGGAATACCCTTGCGATAAAAAAAACGAATTTCTGGATATTTTGTACCTACAATTATTTTTTTATTTTTCTTAATTATATATTTCTGTCGAAATCGATATTTTAATTCAAGCTTGATTTCTGTATTTATATATTCTTGAAATTCTATAGGGGTGTTTAGGTTTCCAAATAATTCATTGCGCCATATAGCGTCCTTAAGTCCTGCAATTGGACTTTGGTCTTTATATTGAAAAGTCAACTCACCATACAAGCCATTAATAATTTCCATTCGTTGCGAAACACTCAGCATTTGCTCTCGCACATAATTACTGCGCGAAAAAGCCGAGGAGATTGAAGCATAATTATTCACCATTTCATAGGTATCCCCAAATCGCACAAAAGTTCTAACAAATTTTAAGGGGTAATAAGTAAGTCCAACACCCACCTTGGCACGAATATCCTCATTTAAAAATCCATAGCTAATTTCTCCATCTGTTTCAAGTAGCATGCCATCTTTAAAATCTTTATCAAAATCTCCCGCCAATCTGTGTCTATACCCTCCGGGCCCGTATAAAATAAACTGATTTATTAATGGATCAATTCCCCACCTTGTCCCTTTAGCAAGACTTCGATGACCAAAGCCATTGAGCAAAAAACTCCAAACATCAAGGTGATTATAAATTGAATCTCGCCTAAAAAGATAGGCCGGACTTTCATAATATTGATTCAACGAATCGGCTTCATGAATATATGTTAGCTCCTTGTCGTCAAGCGAAATTGTCCGATGCGCTATCCAATAAGCGCTGTCTTGATTAAACGCATCGTCATTAAAATGTTTCACTTCGTCGGTAAATGTTTTCGGAGGAATTACACCATTAACAACATAATCAGATTGCTCCACTCGACTGTTTCCAACAATGTTATACTTCCCTTCGTGAATAGTATACATAAACTCTCTACGTGTTGGAAGAAAAATAGCAGAATCAACTTCTGTATAATCTATAATCACGCAAAACTCTTTGCAATAAATCAACACATCGGGATTGACACATAAATTTACTGATACAATAGCCCAATTATTTTTTTGAACGAAGATCAATCCGGAAAAAAGGGCATCAGAACGAAACAATGGACTTACTGAAATTTTATAAACTGTTGTCCCGTTTTGTTCGATTGAATCGAGCAAATCAAATTTATAATTAAGAAAAGCCGTTTTTGCTGCTGGTGATAACAAAGGACGAACGCTAAGAAACGGAGCGCTAATTGTATTTTTGTAAAAATCAAAATCCATACTAGGTGCATCTGAAATAAACAAATACGGATTTTCAACAGAATATTGAACGGGTGCTATTTCATGCTCTCCGTAATCTAAACTTCCAGAAGCTCCTTGCCCAAAACTACTTTTTTTATCAGAATAATCATGGTACGCCAGAATATTTTCCTTAAAAGTATTGGGTGAGAGAAAATGTGTTTCCGTTACCGACTCTATCAAATTTAACCTTTGGTCCTTTACAACAGCATCAAGGTTATCGCCCTTGTTGCCTCTTTTTTTTGTGTTTGTAGAGTCTTTTATTGGGCTTGGTGATATATTTGATACAACTACAGGAGTTTGAATTGTATCCCCTTTTTTTCTAATTACAAATTTCTCTAAAGACGACTTTTGGTAGGTGTTGCATTTATAATTTATAACTCTAGCTGAATAATCGTTGCGAGCATCAATCACATGGTGCATAATTTCCTTTCCCTTGTCACGATTACCAATAGCCTTAACTTCAAATGTGCTAAGTTCCATTAAAGATGTTTCCATCTGCACATTTAATATTAAAGGTTTGCCATCAATAATTACAACTGAACGTTCCTGTTCTACTAAACCAATTTGTGAGAAAACAAAAACATAATTTCCGGGTGGTAGTTCAATAAAATATCCCCCAGCAAGATTAGAATTAACACCATAAGTAGATTTTTTTACCCCGACAACAACATAAGGAATCCCCTTGCCATCGCTATCGGTAATTGTCCCTTTCACAATGCCCGCAAAAGAAATAAATGGAAAAGAAAAAAGTATTATTAAAAATAGAAATTTGCGCATATAAAAAATAGTACGGTAAAGTTAATGTTAATATGGAAATTCATATTTTTAAACAGAAGATTAAATTAAAAAGGGCAATTATTGTGATTAAAAATCGGATCTTTTCATTCCGAGCCATTCTAAAGCAGCGCCGCTCAAAAGCATTTCCTTCTTTGCTTCATCCCAATTCATTTGGCGAATCAAATTACCTGGCACATTTTCTCCTAATGGAAAAGGATAATCGCTTCCCATTGCAACACGGTTAGCTCCAAATTGATTGACTACAAAATCAAGCATAGTTGGGTCATGAACAAGCGAGTCAATCCAGAATTTTCCAATGTAGTTTTTCGGAGCTATAGTATTATCCAAGGCGACCAAATCGGGACGGCAATCGAAGCCGTGTTGAAGTCTGCCAAATGTGGACGGAAAAGATCCGCCACCATGCGCAAAAGCAATTCGTAGTTTCGGGAGTTTTTCAATTACACCTCCGAAAATCAGTGAGGCAATAGCTCGTGTTGTTTCTGCCGGCATTCCCACTAGCCAAGGCAGCCAGTACTTCTGCATTTCCTTTTCCCCCATCATTTCCCAAGGGTGTATAAAAACGGACATGCCTAATTCCTCGCAAGCCGCAAAAATTTCAAAATATTTTTCTTCGTTCAGATTGTCCTGATTGATATTTGTGCCAATCTGAATTCCTTTTAATCCGATTTTTTTACAGCGCTGTAATTCTTGAATTGCTAAGCTAGAATCCTGCATTGGAATTGTACCAAGTCCGACAAAACGTTTTGGAAAGCGTGTTACAATTTCAGCTATGTGGTCGTTTAAAAATTTCGAGATTTCGAGACAGTCATTTGGTTTTGCCCAATAGGAAAACATGACGGGAACAGTGGAAAGTACTTGAACAGATACTTGGTGACGATCGCATTCGACCATCCGTTTTTCTGCACTCCAACAATTATCTTCAACCTCTCTAAAAAAATTTCCATCATCGCGAATCATTCTTGCACAACAATTTTTATGATGGTCTAATTGGATAAAACCTCCATAGCCAAATTTTTCATTCCAATGTGGAATATTTTCAGGTAAAATGTGGGTATGGATATCGATGGAAAAATTATTCATAAATAGTATTCCGTAATTTAGGATGACGGTTTTTTTAAATACTAAAAGTCATTTTTATATAATACAATTTAGTGGCTACTAATTTTAGCTACTGCGGGCGGTTGCATCAGATGGCCACACGCTTTACAAGTTCGCAAATCATCGCTTCCATAAAATTTATCAAATACACCTTGAAATTGTGTTTGAATATCTGTTAGTTCAAAGTATGCCTCATGCAATTTGGAGTTACACTTTTCACAAAACCAAAGCAGGCCATCTTTTTCACCACTGCGCCGTTTTCGCTCCATTACTAAGCCAATGGTATTAGCTCCTCGCATAGGATTGTGAGGAACATTGGGTGGTAAAAGGAAAATATCTCCTTCGTTTATTGGTACATCAACAGCTTTCCCATCTTCCTGAATTTTCACTGTAATATTTCCTTCAAGCTGATAAAAAAATTCCTCACTTTCATTAAAGTGATAATCTTTTCGAGAATTGGGGCCGCCAACAACCATTACAATAAATTCCGTATCTCTATAAACCACTTTATTATTTATTGGCGGCTTTAATAAATGACGATTTTCGTCAATCCATTTTTTAAAGTTAAACGGACGAGTGACCATAGTTTTTAATTTTTTTATTTAGTTATACGAATGTACTAATAAGGAAGCAAGGGACAAAGTAAAGAAGAATCTGTAAAGTTTAAATCCTATCCCCTTGTAACCTATCTTTACACTATGAATCTAGACCTTACTGGTAAACACGCCTTTGTTTGTGGAAGTTCGCAAGGAATTGGCAAAGCAGCAGCAATGGAATTGGCAAAGCTTGGTGCCACTGTTACATTAATTGCAAGAAATGACGCTCGACTAAGAAGTGCGGTCGCGGACCTTCCAGGAAAAATAAAACACGATTATATTATTGCTGACTTTTCAAACCCAGAGCAATTACGTGAATCAATCGGCAAGTATTTAAGCAAAGAAAAAATAATTCATATTTTAGTAAACAATACTGGTGGCCCTGCTGGAGGAACAATAGCAGAAGCCCATTTGGAAGAATTTACTTCCGCATTTTCGAATCATTTATTGTGCAATCATATTTTAGCTCAAGCTGTTTTACCTGGGATGAAATTAAGTGGATATGGTAGAATAATTAATATTATTTCTACATCTGTAAAGCAACCTTTACGCGGATTGGGAGTATCAAATACAATTCGTGCTGCAGTAGCAAATTGGGCGAAAACACTTTCCATGGAAGTGGCTCCATTTGGAATTACTGTCAACAATGTTTTACCTGGCGCTACAGCAACACAAAGACTGGAAAGTATTCTTGAAAGTAAGGCTGTTAAAACAGGAATTACCAAAGAGCTATTGACAAAAGAAATGCTACACGAAATTCCAGCAGGAAGATTTGCTAGCACAGAGGAAGTTGCAGCTGCAATCGCATTTCTTGCCACTCCAGCCGCCGCATATATTAATGGAATAAATTTGCCTGTAGACGGCGGGAGAACGGGGAACTTATAATTAACTATTTTTCAATTCTTACAACTATTAAAGTCGCAAAAAATGGGATTTATTAAGGAATTTAAAGAATTTGCTATTCGTGGCAACCTTGTCGACCTTGCTGTAGGTGTTGTAATTGGTAGCGCTTTTGGAAAATTAGTAACTTCTTTAATTGAGGGAATAGTAATGCCTCCGATTGGAAAGTTATTAGGAAATGTAGATTTTAACAGGCTTCAATATATAATTCAGAAAAACACACCTGAAGTGAAAAATACGGATGGCAAAGTAGTTTTTGAAGCGATGCCAGAAATAGCAATTAAATACGGTTTGTTTATTAATACGCTCTTGGATTTTATCATTATTGCATTTGCAATGTTTCTTGTTATTAAGGGCATGAACACAATGAGACGCAAACATGCTATCGCATCAAAACCAGAAGTAGAGCCGACTAAAGAAGAGTTACTGTTAACAGAAATACGTGATTTACTAAAAAAATAAATCTTCTCATTAAGCTAATTTATCCGCTGTAATTTTATTGGCTTTTTTATTTTGCAATTAACCTAAATCCTCTTCCATGGATATTCATGATCTCAACAGTTGGGTCATCTTTCAAATACTTTCTCAATTTGGCAATGTATACATCCATACTTCGTGAATTGAAATAACTATCGTCGCCCCAAATGGTGTTAAGTGCGAAGGAGCGGTCAAGTACCTCATTTTTGTGTAGGGCCAATAAACGTAAAAGGTCGGCTTCTTTTGAAGTGAGCTTTTGAGGCTTATTCCCAAACTCTAATATTTGTCTTGTATAGTCGTAAACATAATCACCCACAGTGAACTGTGTTTGATCCGTATTTAAAGCGCCTCCTTTTGTTCTGCGAAGTATTGCCTTTAAACGCAACAGCAATTCTTCCATACTAAATGGCTTGGTTATGTAATCGTCAGCACCTGCATTAAACCCTTCTATAGCGTCTTCCTTCATCGATTTAGCTGTTAGAAATACAATAGGGATTTCCCTGTTGATCGTTCTTATTTCCTTCGCTAAGGTGTAACCATCTTTAATGGGCATCATTACATCAAGCAAGCAAAGGTCAAAGTTTGCTTTTCTAAAATGTTCGAATCCTTCTTTTCCATTTTTTGCAAGCGATATAACAAATCCCTTTGCTTCAAGATAATCATGCAATAGTTTTCCAAGATTAGCGTCGTCCTCTACGAGGAGAATTTTGATTCCATTTGAAGTATTCATCTTTCTAATTTTTGTCTAATAAATATGGCAGTCTTACATGAAAATCACTCCCTCGACCTGGTGCACTATCCACCCACAATTTTCCCCCGTGTTTTTCTACAATTGCTTTTACATAACTCAGTCCAAGTCCAAATCCTTTCACATTATGAATGTTTCCCGTAGGAACACGATATAGTTTTTCAAAAATATTTTTTTGATTTTCCTGAGAAATTCCTATTCCATTATCCTGTACACAAAACTCAATTCCTCCAACTGTATCGCGCGTAAAGATTTTAAAAATAGGTGTTTCTGGCGTGTATTTAATCGCATTATCCAATAAATTATAAATAATATTCTGAATATGCGTGTGATCGGCATTAATTATAAACTGCGTCGCACGGAGGTCGCATGAAATTTTTCCGTTTTTTTTATCAATCACTAATTGAATATTACCTATGGCCTGATTAATTAATTCATGTAAATCAATGTTGATTGGCCTGAGTATGAATTTTCCCTTGTCAAGCAATGCAGTTTGTAAAACATTTTCAACTAAAATACCCAAACGTTTATTTTCCTCGCTAATCATTTTTAAATAACGATCGGTACGCTCTTTTGTCTTTAAAATATCATCATCTCCCAATACTTCACATGCAAGGGCAATAGTAGAAATTGGTGTCTTTAATTCGTGCGTCATATTACTTATAAAATCATTCTTTATTTCCGATAGTTTCTTTTGACGGAAGATAGTCGAGATTGAATAATAAAACAAGAAAACAATAAAAAGGATGAACAGTACGGATAGAATTAAGACAAACAACATGGACCTGATAACATACCCTCGCTCATTTGGGAAAAAAATAGACAATGTTTTTGGTTGTGAAAACAAATTATTATCAGTTAAACTTACCCGATATTGACTTGCAAGTAAACTATCCTTCAGCAAATTTCCAGAAGGGAGAAAATTGTCAAAAACAGGGTCAAATGAATTAAAAATAGCGTAGTTATACCTTGTGTTAATTCCTTTATTCATTAATTCCCTGCTTAGTAAAGAGTCAACCAGGGAGGTGTCAATGAGCATTGAAAAATCATTGTAAATATTGACGCGTACCATTTCATCGAAAAAATTATTAAAAAGTTTTTTTGTATTATTCAAATCTGTAGTGCTGTTTGATTTGGAAGAATCTTTAGCAGTAACATCGAGATCCTTTTCTGAAATTTTTGAATTATATTTCTGTAGGGTGCTGTCACCAATCGAATCATAGCTGTTTTTTTTTCTTTGTCTCGCCATACTTTTGGGACGATCACTAAGCTGGCGATGCAATCGCAAGCCTATTTGAATATGACTATACTTTTTTGAAACCTCCACCATCGCCTCTCGTACGTCGTGACTAAAATAGTCTCTCTTTTGTTTTACCGCCCCATTAATCCAATAATATTGAATTACACAAAGACCAATAAGTGCTATGCCTGCAAGAAAAGTAATGAGCTTGGGAGAAGCTATTTTCATTATCTTCAAAATTAACAAAGCTCTCTCCTTTAAGCCCTATGAATTAACATATATTAACGAGTGAAAAATAACTTATACTATTCAATTTCAAAAAACCAAAGAATGCGAGAATTGGAAGTTAAAATGTAAAGGGGTACATTTGAAAAAAAAATTTTGCGACAACTACTTTTTATATGCTGCTTCTTCACAGCAATTAGCACATACGCCCAATCGGTTCCTAACCCTGGATTTGAATTTTGGAACACCTCTTCTGTTGATAATCCAACTGATTACCCGCTTAACTCTAATCAAATGGCCAATATTCTTGGTTTGCCATTTAATTGCAATAAAATTGCTGATCCACAGCAAGGAGCTTTGGCAATGCAATTGAATACCGTTAGCAATGCTAACGACACGTTGATTGGATATTTTTTCAATGGCGACCCGAATACGCTTACAGGAGGAATTCCATATAGCGGTCACCCTATTACTTTAACTGGATATTACAAAAACAATCAAATGCCAGGAGACACTGGGATTCTCCTAATTGTTTTCAAAGAAGGGGGAACAGCAATTAGTTTTGATTTTGCAATTTTCACAGGAACCCATACTGCCTACACACCCTTTACTGTTGTGCTTACGATTCCTCCATTTGCAAATCCAGACAGTATTATTTTTGGTGCAGCTTCAAGCAATGGATTTAATACAAATGGAATGCCTGGCAGTATGCTTCAGTTTGATAACATCACTTTTATGGGCGCTAATTCACAACCAGCAAACATGAATGGAAGTTTTGAAAATTGGATTACAACTAATACAAGTACACCACAAGATTGGGCAACTGCTGGTGGGTTTACTTTCCAAACTACAGACGTACACTCGGGAACCTATGCGCTTTCATTGTCCACATTTGCGTATGACCTACAAAATTTCAGCCCTTCTTATGCATCAAATGGAACAATGATAGGCAATAATTTGGGTGGAGGAAGACCATACACACTTTTGAATGACACACTTTGTGGATGGTATAAATTCACTGCAATGGGTATTGATAGCGGAATAGCTTTCGTGCAAACATCGCTAGCTACAAGTCCTGTTGGAATGGCGTTTCAAATTTTGCCGCCAAACTCTGCATATACTTATTTCTCAATTCCTTTTTCAAGTTTTACGCAACCCGACACACTATTGGTTGTGATTGCGTCGAGCTCTAACAACACAACGCTTTCAAACGTTGGAAGCGTATTAAAAATTGATGATTTATACTTAAAATCTTCGCAAGTTGGAATTACAGAACTAAGTTGGAATATTTTTGGAATGGTAAAATTGTATCCAAACCCTTCAAATGTTGAATGCTGGATTGAATTTGACAACACTAAAAATGCTCCTGTTGTAATGACAATTACAGATGGACTTGGCAAAGTAATTTCAGAAATTAGTGTTGAAGAAACGGGGCATCAACGCCAACACATCGACACTTCCGTATTGAATAAAGGTTGTTATCTAGTAACACTTACTCAGAATGGGAAACGCACATGCCGACCGCTATTGGTAGACTAAAATATTTGGTACCAACTCTTCCAATTTATTTGTAATTACTTAATCCGGTAATTCAACAGTTATACGAATTACAATTACTTGTAAAAGGCAACTGTTTTTATCAATTAAAAATCGATTCATTTACAAATCGGAAATTTGTAATGATTAGCGATCTAAATCATTAAAATTAAAAAACCAAATCTTGTTGACAATTCCCCGCTTACCTTTGTATTTGTAAAATTATGGAATACGTAGCTTATCTAACAGCCCTGCTAATGGGCGTCCTTCTCGGACTAATTGGAGGTGGTGGCTCAATTCTAACTTTACCGACTTTGGTTTATATGATGCATATTCCTTCGACGGAAGCTACAACGTATTCACTTTTTATTGTCGGACTCTCTGCTTTTTTCGGCGCTTCTTATTATATCAAAAATAATTTCATCTGCTGGAAAACGATGTTGTTTTTTGGTGTGCCTTCTTTATCGGCAACATTATTTACCAGATCGAAAATTGTTCCTGCGCTTCCTGAAATTATTCACCTTTTCGGATGGGACATTTCAAAAGATTTTTTAATCCTGATTTTATTTGCGGTGCTCATGCTTGGCGCCTCTTTTTCCATGCTACGTCCGCCACAAGTTATTCAGCAAGGCGATTTTTCGGAAGCAAAAAAATATCGTTATGTATTAATTTTATTTAGCGGATTAATTATAGGAACCATTGTAGGAATGCTCGGCGCTGGAGGGGGATTTTTAATTATTCCAACACTTGTCATTCTTGCAAACCTTCCAATGAAAAAAGCAATCGGAACTTCATTGGGGTTAATTTTTATTAATTGCACAATCGGATTCAGTGGTGACATTTATCATGGTATTCATCCAAATTGGGCCTTACTTTTGAAATTTACAGCCTTTGCCATTGCAGGAATGACAATTGGATTATACCTTTCCCGATATGTTTCTGGTTCAAAACTAAAACCTGCATTCGGTTGGTTCATTCTTAGTGTAGGAGTTTATATCTTAGTAAAAGAATATTACATTTACCATAGCACTTAAATTGCAAACACATGTACATCGAACAACTTTATACAAACTGTCTTGCAGAAGCTGCTTACTGGATTGAATCAGAAGGAGAAGTTGCTGTCATTGATCCAATTCGCGAAACAGAACCTTACTTAAAAAAAGCGGCTGAACGCGGTGTGAAAATTAAATACGTTTTCGAAACACACTTCCATGCCGATTTTGTTTCCGGTCATATTGATTTAGCAAAAGCAACTGGAGCAAAAATTATTTTCGGTCCTAAAGCAGAAACAAGTTATTCGGTACATAACGCTATTGACGGGGAAAAATTTCAATTAGGTAAACTCACATTTAAGGTTTTACATACACCTGGCCATACGCCAGAATCTTCCTGCTATTTATTGTTCGATGAAAATAATGAAGAGCATGCCGTTTTCACAGGCGACACTCTTTTTGTAGGCGATGTTGGTCGACCAGATTTGTTAGACGGAAAAATGTCAAAAGAAGAATTGGCTTCCATGATGTATGATTCTTTGAATAATAAATTGAAACCTCTTGGTGATAATGTGATTGTTTATCCTGCTCATGGCCCAGGAAGTTCCTGTGGAAAAAATATTGGTAAAGAAACCTGGTCCACAATTGGTCAGCAGAAAAAACAGAATTACGCCATGCTGGAAACTGATCGAGCAAAATTTATTCTTGCCGTTACCGATGGACTTTCTGCACCACCCCAATATTTTTTCAGCGATGCTACCATCAATAAAAATGGGTACGATAATATTGAGGAAATTTTAAAACGAAATACAATTGCG
>NSIF01000011.1 GCA_002737665.1 Flavobacteriales bacterium
CGCTAATTCCTGTACTGCAGTTGAACCCGCCTCACGAATATGATAACCAGAAATTGAAATCGTATTCCATTTTGGAACATGTATAGCACAATACTCAAAAATATCAGTAATGATACGCATTGATGCTTTAGGTGGATAAATATAAGTACCACGAGCAGCATATTCCTTCAACAAATCATTTTGGATTGTTCCAGAAAGTTGATGAAGATCTGCGCCTTGCTTTTTTGCTAGTGCAATATACATACACAACAATATAGATGCCGTGGAATTTATGGTCATCGATGTTGTTATTTCCGAAAGCTTAATTCCTTTGAAAAGTATTTCTATGTCCTGCAAAGAATCAATAGCTACACCCGATTTTCCAACTTCTCCTTCCGAAAATACATGATCAGAATCATACCCAATCTGAGTTGGCAAATCAAACGCAACAGAAAGTCCAGTTGTTCCACTCTTTAACAAAAAATGATACCGGTTATTTGATTCTTCAGCTGTAGAAAAACCAGCATACTGGCGCATGGTCCATAATTTGCCACGATACATATCGGACTGCACACCTCGCGTAAATGGAAATTTTCCAGGTTCTTCTTCTTGAATATCTTTTTTTGGATAAACACGATTAATCTCAATACCTGAGTCGGTTAAAAATTTCTTACTTAAATCATTTTTCCCCTTCGACTTCATAATTGTTTGATAAAAATATTGGCAAATACAAAATTGATATTTTTAAAAGAATCAATTAAATTAAAATCAGAAATTTAAAATATTTGCCCAATTTCTTTCTTGATATATTCTAAAGCCACTTGCGTTGGTAATTTCTCAATCTGCTGAGAAATTTGTAGAATTGTTTGACTCAATTCTACGCCTGTTGCTGTAGCGGGCAATTTTGAAGATGAAATATTTACAAGTTTTGTAATTTCTTCTTTGGCTGTTTTAACCATTTCCCAAGAATGATTAGACATATAAATTTGTTGGGAAAGATTGTGTTCAAATTCAGTTCTAATCATTTTGGTTAATTCTGACTGCAACAAACGGGAACTCATTCCACTCTTATATGTGCGCGTAATAAGAATGTTGGGATTAATCCGTTCTAAAAAAATGGCCATACGTTCATAGGCCTGCAAACGCATTGGTGTAACAACATTTTGATGCGCTAATCGAATTTCAGCAAGTCGACGCTTTGATTCTGTATCAAGGAATTTTTTTACAGTAAAATAACCAGCTGCAAAAACAAAAACTGAAGGCAATAAAAATTTTAAAATATCAAATAGAATAGAAAGTGTGTCGGAAGAAGTGTTGCCTGAAGCCATGTCTTTTTACTTATTTTTGAAAAATAGTATTTTGTAAAAATAATCATTTCCCCTCCGTTTCGAAAATGAATCCCAATTCATCGTAAATCTAAGTAAATAATAGGATTATTTGTCAATTTATAAATCATAAAATACTAAATATCAATAATTTAACTTTAAGCACAGTAAAAATAAATTCATTGCATCATTTGAGCTTCAGCATACGCTTTGCCATTCAAGCAATAAATATTTCAATAAAAAATGAACAATTAACTGCTGAAAAACCAATTAAGTGAAGTCCTAAGAAGAGCACATTATGGTTACATTTGGCCTTCTTAAAGCGTAACGAAAGAATAAAAAATATGGCGCATCTAGCGGACCGCATTAACAGGCTAAGTGAATCGCAAACCATTGCGATGGCTAGAAGAAGTCGTGAACTAATAGAAAGCGGAGTTGATATAATTAGTCTCAGTCTAGGTGAACCTGACTTTAAAACTCCTGCCATCATAAAAAATGCTGCTCAGGAAGCAATAGAAAAAGATTTTACATACTACACACACGTCTCTGGCTACAAAGAGCTACGTCAAGCTGTTGCAGATAAATTTCTTCGTGACAATAATTTGCGCTACACAGCAGATGAAATTGTAATTTCCACAGGTGCTAAACAATCAATCACTAATGTGGTTTTGAGTTTAGTAAATCCAGGAGACGAGGTGCTGATACCAATGCCATATTGGGTCTCCTATGTTGAGCTCATAAAACTTGCACAAGGCGTTCCCGTAATTATTCCAACATCACTTGAGAATAATTTTAAGGTAACTGCAGATCAAGTTGCAAAGGCAATGACTCCCAAAACGCGCTTGTTTATGTTTAGCACTCCCTGTAACCCGACAGGAAGTGTATATTCAAAAGAAGAGTTGCGAGGTATCGCAGAGGTGATTTCGAAGCAGCCCGATTGTTATGTATTAGCTGACGAAATTTACGAGCACATAAATTTTATTGGCAAGCACGAAAGCATTGCCCAATTCGATTTTATTTACGATCGTGTTGCAACAATAAATGGAGTTTCAAAAGGGTTCGCAATGACAGGTTGGCGCGGTGGAATATTAGGAGCACCACTTTGGTTAGCCAAAGCATGCGACAAAATGCAAGGTCAATTTACATCGGCAACAAGTTCCATTACACAAAAGGCGATGCACGCAGCTATGTTACTTGACCCTGTTACTACACAGCCCATGCGAGATGCATTTTTGCGACGCCGTAATTTGATGTTGGATGCCTTAAAAGCTATTCCTGGAATGAAATTTAACGTACCTGAAGGAGCATTTTATTTATTTCCTGATGTCAGAAATTTTTTTGGTAAAAGTTACAAAGAAACACGGATTACAAATGCAACAGATTTAAGTTTATATCTATTGGATGAAGCGCACGTTGCTATTGTTCCTGGCGCTGCATTTGGAGATGATAATTTCATACGTATATCGTACGCCACTTCGGATGAAAAATTAATTGAAGCCGGAAAACGAATGAAAGAAGCGCTTTCTAAATTGTCTTAAAATGCACAAATTTTTAAGCAGGAAAATCATTTTTCTTTCCCAATTTTCCAAAAACTGATCCAATTCCATCTATTACTTTACGAAGTAGATCGAAGTAAAGTGTGATGACCATAATTAAAGACATCGCCCATAGCACACACAAGTTTACCCAAAAGGTATCAAAATAATACCCCCCAATTTTCTTACGGTTCGCAAAGAAGTGTGCGTTACCACAATTTGAATTATACGGCTCAAGAAAAATAGGGTCAGCGCGCTGGATGAGAGATCCTCCATGTTCATTTATTTTATTAAACTCGTTTGAATTTTTTACTAAATCGGAGAGACTTTCATTTAGATAATCGTCTTTAACTTTATTGAAATTATTTTTTTTACTTTCAGCTGTAGCATTATTTTTATCCTCTGTTTGAATTCTAATCGATCGATCACGCGCATCACTGTTCGCATTAAATACTTTCATGTAAATCGTATTCACAAGATCAAAATAAGACCTCATCTCGTCTGCAGCTTCTTTCGAAAAATGAAGTGAATTCGTAAGTGCAATTTTTTTATTTAAAGACTCCAATTGAGCCATTAAACTAGCAGCTAATACATTTATCTTTTTCCTAGCAACAAGTTCTTTTATGCGAGAAAGATCACTTGCTATTTCAAACTTAATTAAAGAAATATCTGTGCTGAGTTCAACATTAACACTATCGCAAAACAACTTTTTATTGGCATTATTAAATTTCGAAAGGGCGAGATTATTAGGATCTATAACAATTGAATTAGACTCGCTTTTATCAATTTTACCACGAAGATGCGGAATCCAGTAATTTCTTCTGAAATCAGAAATACTAACCATTTCGTCGTATTTAAAAAACTGCCTTTCATAGTTATTTGTTGAAAATTGATTCACTGCAAGTGCTTCAAAGGCCCAACGCGAAGCCATTAATTCACCTGCAACAGGAACAGCTTGTTGGGAAGCAATTGTAGGATTGAGTTTATCAAATTTAACAATTACTCCACTCAATAAGAGTTGTGGAATAATTAAAAATGGAATTAATATATAAATGGTTACCGCCGAATTAAATGCAGAGGAGATATTCAGCCCCAACATATTTGCAAAACAAGAAGTTGTAAATAATACCAACCAATAGTCAAGCCACATACCCTTTATTTCAAGAACATAATTGCCAACCAAAACAAACGTAAGGGTCTGAATTGCCGACAATAAAAACATGATACTAATCTTAGAAATCAGATAACTTGAACGACTCAAATTAAGGAAAGATTCTCGTTTTAAAATCTTACGATCACGAATAATTTCTTCAGCAGAAACAGTTAGACCAATAAACAACGCAACAACAACTGACATAAATAAATAGGCAGGTAAATTTTCATTTTCACGAAAAACATATCCTACTTTATTTGATACGTCTGTATTGTAAAACTTTATTAAATACGCTAAAATAAATGCTAAAACAGGCGCCTCCAGCAAATTGATTAACATGTACTGCGTATTCGTTAATTTCGAACGTACATCACGGGTAACAAAAACTAAAAACTGCTTTATCTTACTAGGAATATTAAAAGTACTCTCCGGATTATCAGTTACTGTAACAATACTTTCCTCTTTTAATTCAATATTTTTGACATAAAAATTATTCCATTCAATTGGAGAAATTTTTCTGGTGCGTGTCAAATTACCATATTCATCAACAACTTTAGATTCAATGATATTAAAAATCTGTTCTGGATTAACGTTTCCACATGCAGGACATTCACTCTCGTCGCTGTTTACTTGATTCACTAATTTTTTAAAATAGACAACAGCATCAACAGGATTACCATTATAGATAGGAAAACCTCCACGATCTAAAATAAGTAGTTTGTCAAACATTTTAAAAATATCGGACGAAGGCTGATGGATTACAACGAAAACTAATTTTCCCTTTAGTGCTAACTCTTTCAACAAATCCATTATATTTTCAGAGTCGCGAGAAGACAAACCAGAAGTAGGCTCGTCAACAAAAAGTACAGAAGGTTCACGAATTAATTCAAGCGCTATATTCAATCGCTTTCGTTGACCACCAGAAATTTTCTTATCGAGTGGACTTCCAACTTTCAGATTGCGTGGTTCATACAAGCCAAGATCAGCAAGTAGATCATCAACAATTTTTGTGATTTCTTCATCACTTAAATTACCAAAACACAGTTTTGCATTGTAAAAAAGATTTTGAAAAACTGTTAATTCTTCAATGAGTAAATCGTCCTGCGAAACCATTCCAATGACACCTTCGATCTTGTCTTTTTGGGAATGAATATTTATTCCATTGATTAACACTTCACCTTTTGTAGGTGTTTCATTGCTATTTAAAACATTTAATAAAGTCGACTTGCCAGCACCTGAACCTCCCATAATTCCAATCATCTTCCCTGACTCCTCGTGAATGTTTACACCACGTAGGCCCAGCTTGCCACCTGTAAAAGTAAATTCAAGATTATTGGCATGAAAAGTAATTCGTGAACTTGTTTTACTACTGAGGAATGAACTAATAATATCACTATAATAAATAGGCTGTACTTTAGAACTACGTAACGACGAACCCGGTGTAAGAATATACACCTTGTCAAGAATCATCAACTGTCCATTCAGATTTAATTCCCCAACGCCAAAATAACGACAAGCATACATCCCAACACTTGGAACATACAATACTAAAATACTGGAATTACCCAATGACTCAGCAAAAATATGATGGGCATTTTGATAGGCATTGGTAACATGAGCATCAATCACTAAGATCTCTGAAATATCAGCAACTGTATTAATTTTCCCTTCTACAAATCTTTTTATCCTAACAAATTCTGCTTCGTCCACATTAAACAATTCAGAAACTGTCTGTACAAACATAAGTTCCTGATCAGAAATTCCATAATTAGAATGAACAAATTCTAGTAGTCTGATTAATACAACCACCTTTTGCTTTTGAGTAAGCTCAGCATTAATTTGTGTACAGATTCGAAGAACCTTTACAGAATTGAGAGAAGTTCGTTTCTCAGAACCATCTTTTCGCTTAGCTAAATTTAAATGACTTGCAATAAATTCATCAAATACAGCAAGATATTGATCAACTAAATTTAGACTTAATTGCTGCTTTAAAAAAGACTCCACAATTCCTCTACTAGCAGAAGTGATACTATCCACCTTAGAAACGATAGCAAAAAGTTGCATTAACGCTTTCAGAATCCGCTCACTCATATAAGGTTAATTGTGTTTTGTATTTGGTTCAATTAATATTTAAATAGTATAGCTATATTATTTTATCGAAATTAAAAATCAAAAGCCCTATTCAATTAATAGAGCAGAAATTTAGTACCCAATAAATTATTGCTTAAATCCTACTGCTAAAATTGCAAACCCAGAATCTTTACCAGATGCAGGGTTCAATTTAGCTTCAAGAATAATTTCTACAGTAGCATTTACTTTAAAGTCCCAAAACGGTGCATTTTGATGAGCAACATTTGTAAAAATTAGTTGACGCTCGCCAGTGTTAACTTGATAAGAATAAATTGAAAATAAAAGATTTCCATCGGTAGATCCACTCGCTGCTGAAATCCGATAGGTTGTTCCTGAAAAAAATGTTGTGTGAAATTCTGCATTCTGCTCAGAGAGTACCAAAGCGCGATATGTTTGTCCATCAGAAACAAAAGGCGGAATAATATGCTTCGTTGCAAGTTGAGTTGTAACATCTAACTGAGCATAGGCCCTGAATGAAAGCGTACAACATACTGAGATAATAAATGAGAAAATAAGAGCTTGCTTTTTCATAATTTTATTGATGCTATTAGTTGATAATAAAATTGCGAACAGCAGTAACTTTTGCTGTAAGTTCAGTTAACTGTTCAGAAGTAATTTTCACATCTGTAGTCCCATTAATAGTTGTCAAATGCTTTCCTTCATCTGTTTTAGGTTCAGTAAATGTGTATTTTATTTCTATAGTTTGATAAACATCGTTTAACTCCGAAAACAACTTAACAAGATTTTCCAATTCTGGTTTGTTTAAATCTACTAGAACTTTTAAAATACCAGAAGCTGTACCTTTTTGTTCCCCAATTCGAACTGCTACATTTTCACTTGGCTTGTCTTTGTAAATGTTAAGTGCAAACCAAGTACTTTCAATCCAGCCCCCCGCAAGAATTAAAGCGGCGATGTCGTCCTGGTCACCTTCGCGCAAAAAATTATCGCTGCGTCGGTAAGCTTCCCCAACGAGCGAAAGAATAGAGTCCTTTCTTCCAACATTTTTAGTGAAACGCTTCATTAACTTATCATCAAAGCTTGCTGTTATTTTTAACGTATTACCAAGTTGTACAACAGTTTTGTAATATTCCATTGCATCACCTGTATTTTCATACATTGTTACATAGCCTAGGTCGGCGCCATAAACACCAAGATTTAACCCTTGCTTAAATCCAACAGAATAGTTAGATAAACTTGCAACAGAATTCATCATCTTTTTATCATAAAGCGCGCCGCTTTTTTTAATTATCTCAGCCAGAATCATAGGAGATGGTACCATAAAATTCTGGCCCTTTATCTTGATTCCAGTTACAGTCAAAGAATCTTTTGCAGAATCTGATAATGCGCCTTCTTTTGCATCATTTGAACAGGATACTGAAAGAAATAATGCGCTGCCAAAGGCAAGTAGCAGTGTGGAGGATTTTAGCTTCATTTACTATATAATTTACACCATTTTAAAATCTACCACAATAACGAAAAAAAAAAGGGCTTTTCAAATAACAATGAGCGTTTTTTAAAATAAAAATTATGCTTTATCATAAATTTTAAGCGTTTACCAGGAAATGGCAACCGTTTTGGGTTAAAAATTACAAAAACACTGATGGTCAAAAAGAATCTGTAATTTGGTCACCAAATTTAAAACCATTGAAAAACCGACCACTTGCCATTCTGATTTCAGTCTTCTTTTTTTGGGGATTTGTAGCCGCATCAAATGATATTCTCATTCCTGTTTTTAAGGAGAAACTCAACCTTGAACAATGGCAGGCACAAATGATTTCTTTCTCGTTTTATGTAGCATACACTGTTGGTTCGCTACTCTATTTCTTAATTTCTAAATTTTCCGGTCAAGACATTCTAAATAGAATTGGTTATAAAAATGGTATCGCATTAGGCCTTGTTATTTCAGCCATTGGAACATTGTTATTTTATCCTGCAGCAGAAACAGCTTCATTTCCTTTAATGATTTCAGGGTTATTTATTGTGGGACTTGGTTTTTCATTACAACAAACTGCGGCAAATCCTTTGGCTATTGTCATGGGTGATCCACGAAAAGGGTCTCAACGATTAAGTTTGGCTGGTGGAGTAAATAATGTGGGAACAACACTAGGACCATTACTTGTCAGCTTCGCTATATTTGGAGCAATAACTGGAAATTCATCCACAATGGATATTTCTAGTGTTAAAATACCATATCTCATACTTGGAGGTGCATTCATCATCGCTGCAATTGTATTTAAATTTTCTTCAATTCCAGATATTAAGTATGAAGAAGAAAGTACCGACTCACTTAAAAGTTTAATACCAAGTAGAAAAAGTGCTCTCTCCTACCCCCAACTTTGGATGGGAATGATTGCCATTTTTGTTTATGTGGGTGTAGAAGTAAGTACCGCTGGAAATCTTGCTGAATTTATGAAACAGAAGGCTGGCATCTCAACGAAAATGGCTGCTCCTTACGTTTCCTTATTTTGGGCTAGTTTAATGGTTGGTAGGTGGACTTCATCCGTTGGAACATTTAATATTAGTAAAAAAATGAAATTCCTTTTAAAATTTATCGTACCCTATTTAGCATTTGGGTTTTTTCTACTTGTCAATAAAATTGGAAATAATGATCTTAGCCCATTCTACTTGTATGCAGCAATTATTCTAATTTTAATTGTTGCCGACTTAATTACAAAAGGAAATCCTTCACGACAACTTTTAATTTTCTCAATACTTGGAATCATTGCATTATTTGTGGGAATGCTATCAAGAGGTATGGTAAGTGTTTATGCATTTATAAGTGTTGGATTATTTTGCTCAACACTTTGGCCATGTATTTTCACATTAGCAATTGCGGGATTGGGAAAACATACAACATCAGGATCTAGTTTTCTTGTAATGATGATATTTGGGGGGGGCTGTATCAGTTGGCTACAAGGCTATCTTGCCGATGACCAAATTCTTGGAATTCAATGGAGTTACTTAGTTGGAGTAGCTTGTTTTATTTACCTCGCATTTTATGCTTGGGTAAGCAATAGAATTTTAGCTAAACAGGGGATTAACTACGATAAGACTTCTTCAGAGGTATCTCATTAAAATAAAATTGGGTGATGTGGTCAAACCTCAACACCCAATCAATTATATCCCCAATTATTTAGTTCAATCCAGCCAAAACTTTGTTAATGGCTTCAAAATTTGGAAGATCTCCAGCAGATTCTAAAACTTCTGCATACTGGATAAGGCCATTTTTGTCAATTACAAAAGCGGAACGTTTCGCAACTCCTTTTAATCCGCAACTAAATTCTGCATATCCATTTCCAAAAGCAGTAATTGCTTCTTTGTTAAAATCAGAAAGTAATTGAAATGGAAGATTTTGTTCCTCTTTAAATCGTTTCAATGCAAAAGGAGAGTCAATAGAAATAGCCAATACTTCCGCTCCCGCACTCGTGTACCGCGCAATATCATCACGTACACTACACAATTCTGTTGTACAGACGCCTGTGAATGCAAATGGAATAAATAAAAGCAACACATTGTTCTTGCCATTGAATTGGCTCAACGTAAAAAATTCTTTTTCCGTATTCGGTAATTTGAAATCGGGAGCCATTTGTCCTACATTAATACTCATTTTCTTACTATTTTTAAATTAGTTTATAATAGATTATTTGCTGCAATTTGACTGCAAAGATGGAAAGGATAGGTTGATTTACAATATAAAATTTTTACTATTTTAATAAATATTAATAAAAAACTTTATCGGTATGTGAAGAAATATAAGCGATGAAATACTACTTTTGTGTATTCAAAATAGTATTTATTAAAATAACCATTAAAACAATAAATTGGCAATCATTAATGGAAAATAATGGAATAGTGAAGCTTGATCCTATTTGATAAAAATGCTATAGTGAAATTTTCAAGAAATGAATGCCAATTTTAAATAACATAAACTATGAGTGACTCAAATGAAAATAAATGTCCTTTTCCACACGGGCAATCAACAAAAAAAACAGGCTTTGGAACTTCAAACAAAGACTGGTGGCCCAATAAATTAGATTTAAGCATTTTAAGACAACATTCTTCCAAGTCAAACCCACTGGAAAATGATTTTAATTATGCAGCTGCTTTTAAAAGTTTAGACTTAGCAACTGTAAAAAAAGATATTATTCACTTAATGACCGATTCTCAAGATTGGTGGCCAGCAGATTATGGACATTATGGACCACTATTTATCAGAATGGCATGGCACAGTGCAGGTACATATAGAATTTCTGATGGTCGCGGTGGAGCAGGAACAGGAAACCAACGATTTGCACCAATAAATAGCTGGCCTGATAATGGAAATTTGGACAAAGCTAGAATCCTACTTTGGCCTATTAAACAAAAATATGGTAATAAATTATCATGGGCCGATTTAATGATTTTAGCTGGTAACTGTGCGCTAGAATCAATGGGATTCAAAACTTTCGGATTTGCTGGTGGACGCGAAGATATTTGGGAACCAGAACAAGATATTGATTGGGGCCCTGAGAAAGAATGGCTAGGAGATAAACGATACAGTGGAGAAAGAGAATTACAAGATCCATTAGCCGCTGTACAAATGGGACTTATATATGTAAATCCACAAGGACCAAATGGTGTACCTGATCCATTAGCATCAGCTAAAGATATTAGAGAAACATTTGCACGAATGGCTATGAACGATGAAGAGACAGTTGCTTTAGTTGCTGGCGGACATACTTTTGGTAAAGCACACGGTGCAGGAAATGAGAGCCATGTTGGTAGAGAACCTGAAGGGGAGAGTATTGAAAAAATGGGAATGGGATGGATAAACAGTTTTGGAACTGGCAAAGGAGGTGATACTATCACAAGTGGAATTGAAGGTGCATGGAAACCTAATCCAACAAAATGGGATAATGGATATTTAGAAACATTATTTAAATATGAATGGAAATTAGTAAAAAGTCCTGCTGGTGCATTTCAATGGACACCTACAGATGAATCGGCTGCTTCTTTAATAGAAGATGCACATGATTCTAAAAAACGGCATGCTCCAATGATGACTACAGCAGATATGGCATTAAAATTGGATCCTATTTACGAACCAATTTCAAAACGATTCTTGGGAAATTTTCAAGAATTTGAGGATGCTTTTGCAAGAGCTTGGTTCAAATTAACGCATAGGGATATGGGACCACGTTCACGCTACATTGGAATTGAAGTTCCTATAGAAGAATTAATTTGGCAAGATCCAATTCCTGCAGTAAATCACGAATTAGTAAATGAACAAGATATTTCCAAATTAAAATCAGAAATTTTAGGAACTGAATTATCCGTTTCTGAATTAGTTTCAACAGCTTGGGCTTCTGCATCAACATTTAGAGGTTCTGATAAAAGAGGTGGGGCAAATGGGGCAAGAATTACATTAGAACCTCAAAAAAGTTGGGAAGTAAATAATCCTAAACAATTAACTAAAGTTTTATCTACTTTAGAAACCATTCAGAACGCTTTTAATTCAAAACAAAAAGGCGATAAAGCTATTTCTATAGCCGACATGATTGTTTTAGGAGGTTGCGCAGCAATTGAAAAAGCGGCTAAAGATGCTAAAATTGAAATAGAAGTTACATTTTCTCCAGGACGAGGAGATGCTTTGCTAAATCAAACAGATGTAGAATCATTTAAAGTATTACAGCCAAAAGCTGATGGTTTTAGAAACTACAAATCAACTTCGTGCAATTCTACAACAGAAGTATTATTAATTGATAAAGCACAATTATTAAATTTAACAGCTCCTGAAATGACTGTTTTACTTGGTGGGATGCGTGTATTAAATACTAACTATAATAATTCTCAAAATGGAGTATTTACTAATCGTCCTGGCATATTAAGTAACGATTTCTTTGTAACTATTTTAGATGTAAACACGGAATGGAATGCAATAGATGAGAAAGGTGAAATTTTTGAAGGTAAAGATCGGAAAACAAAAACAGTAAAGTGGACTGCTACTAGAGCCGATTTAATTTTCGGATCGCATTCAGAGCTACGAGCTATTTCAGAGGTTTACGCTTCGCTAGATGCTCAAGAAAAATTCATTAAGGACTTTGTTAATGCTTGGACAAAAGTGATGAACCTAGATCGTACTGTTTAGAAATTTGAGTGAACTACTTTAAAACGATTTGAACTAGATTTCCGACATGAAACGTTTGATAAGGAAATCGAGGAATAACAAACTCAGGAGTGAAATTCATATTCAAATACATCAACATAATTTCCTCTTGAGTAAGAATGGACTGCAATTAAATCTGCTAAGCCATGTTCACCAAAGCGCCTATTGATTTTGCTCATCAAAATATCTGCCTGTTTTTGCTCCTGAAGTATTACACGGTCTAATTCATCGTAGGAATAGAAAACTTTAAAATTATCAGAATCATTTACTGAAACAGATTCTTCAACCAGCTCACGATCCTTTTCATCAAATAAGGTTTTTACATATTCTAAAACCTTTTCCTTACCATCAAATGTCGCCATTACAATATGATCTTCTCGCGTGCGAGGATCGAAAAACTCAGTGCGTCTGTAATTATCAAGAAAAATATCTGTCACAATAAATTTTTTCGCTTTTACTTGTCCTTCTCGCTCCTCCCACTCATTTTCCTCAACTACTGAAACTTTATTTTCCTCGTCATAAATTACATGCTTCACTACTTTATCCATCCAATTAGTAGCATACAAAAATGTTTCTCTCTTCTGCAATTCACCATCACTGTCTTCAATTCGCTTTTCAATCACTCTATTCTCTTCATCATATAAATAAGTAGAGCTTAATGGATAACCTTCATCAAACTCCTTCGATTCTTTTACCAATCTATTTTTATCATCATATGTATATTCAGTTTTTTCAATGAACAAACCTTCATTGTAAATCGAACTTAAGCTAATTGATCCAGCGTCATTATACGTATTTGTCGTCTTGGTCATTTCTAAACCATCTTTATCAAACTCAATTTCTAAAAGTAATTCACCATTTGATTTTAACTGCCTGTAAAATATTTTATAAAACGCTAGTTTATCAATTAAAAGCACATTTTCAAATTCTTCCCAAACACCATCCAACAAACGATAAACAACTTGTGTTTTAATGGACTTGGTCTCCGTTTTTATTGAATTAGCGTCATTCCCTTTTAAAGCTACATCGACTTTATCTTTTGGTTGCATTTCTTCTAACATAAAAATTAATTTTTAAAGTATAAAAATATAGAGAAAATCGGAATAGAATACGTTCCTTTTAATAAAAATGTTGAAATTAAAAATTATACTTATTATCAATTGGTAGAATCAAAACTACCAAGTCAATAAAATTCATTTTTTGAAATGAAAGCACTACTTTTAGCTTCGAAAATCAATAAAAAAGATACAAATGAAAATCTACCTTCCACTACTCGGTTTCTTTCTATTAGGAGCTTGTACTACTGAAACAAAACTGAATTACCCAAACACTAGAAAAGTTGATACTGTTGACACCTATTTCGGAATAAAAGTACCTGATCCGTATCGTTGGTTGGAGGATGATAATTCTGATTCTACCAAAAAGTGGGTAGATGCAGAAAATGCGTTAACGCAAAACTATTTTTCCAAAATTCCATTTAGAAATAAAATTGCCGAGCGTCTTCGGAAAATTTGGAATTTCGAAAAAATGAGTGCACCTTATCTAAAAGGAAAAAAATATTTTTATTCGAAAAATAATGGCATGCAAAACCAATCCGTTCTTTTTTACAAAGAAGGATTGAATGGGGATGGAAAATTATTACTTGACCCAAATACTTTATCAACCGACGGTACTATTTCCTTGCAAGGATGGGAGATTTCTCGTGATGGTAAATACATGCAATACGGAATCAGCAAAGCAGGTTCTGATTGGGAAGAATTTTTCGTAAAAGATATTGCATCAGGAAAAGATATAGCTGATCACTTAAAATGGATAAAATTTTCAGGTGCTTCTTGGAAGGACAATGGATTTTATTACGGCCGATATGATACTCCAAAAGGGAGCGAACTTTCAGAAGCCAATAAAAATCAAAAATTGTATTTCCATACCATCGGTGATGTACAAGAGAAAGATAAATTAATTTACAAAGATGAAGCGCATCCAAATCGTATGTTTAGTTCTCAAGTGACTGACGATCAAAAATGGCTGATCATCTATTCTTCTGAATTTACCAGCGGAAATGGTTTAATGATAAAAGATCTTACCAATCCGAGCTCTGAATTCAAAACAATTGTTGACCTCAATGAAAAATCTGATGATTATGGCGTTCTGGAAGTCATCGGACACAAAATAATCATTCGCACCAACCGTGCTGCGCCCAATTATAAATTGGTTGAAGTTGATTTCGATCATCCGGAAGCATCTAATTGGAAAATAATTATTCCTGAAACGAAAAATAATCTTGCAGGCGTTTCCATTGCCGCAGACAAATACATTCTTAATTATTTAGTAGATGTAAAATCTCAACTAATGATTTACGATAAATCGGGCAAAAAAATAAGTGATTTACCGACAGACAAAATGGTTTCAATAAGCGAATTGAGTTGTGATAAAGACGACAGTCTTGTTTTTATCGGCATTGCAACGTTTACAAGTCCACCTACAATTATTAAGTACAACTTAAATACAAACGTTTCTACATTGTATTTTAAGCCAACAATAGATTTCAAATCTGAGGACTTTGAAACGAAACAGGTATTTTATACCAGCAAAGACGGTACAAAAATTCCAATGTTTATAACGCACAAAAAAGGAATTAAATTAGATGGAACAAATCCCTGTTTTGTTTTTGGATATGGCGGGTTCACTTCTCATTATGCACCCGAATTCAGAACAGACCGTGCTGTATTCTTAGAGTCAGGTGGAATATATTGTGTCGCGAATATCAGAGGTGGTGATGAATACGGAGAAACTTGGCACCAAGGCGGAATTAAATGCAACAAGCAAAATGTGTTTGATGATTTTATAGCTGCCGGGGAATACCTGATTGAAAATAAATATACCAGTAAAGAAAAACTCGCATGTCAAGGAAGGTCAAATGGTGGATTATTAATTGGCGCTTGCGAAACACAACGCCCTGACTTATTCAAAGTGTGTATTCCAATGGTTGGTGTAATGGATATGTTGCGTTACGACAAATTCACAATCGGTCGAGCTTGGTCCAGCGATTATGGCTTGAGTGAAAACCAAGAAGAGTTTAATTGTCTTTTTAAATATTCTCCACTACACAACATCAAAGAAGTAAATTACCCTGCTACGCTCATCACCACAGGTGATCATGACGACCGTGTTGTTCCAGCGCACTCTTTCAAATTTGCAGCAACTATGCAAGCAAAACAACAAGGTAACCAACCGATTCTGATTCGCATTGATAAAAATGCTGGGCATGGTTCAGGTAAACCAACCGACAAACAGATTGAAGAATTCTCCGATATCTGGGCCTTTGTTTTTTATAATTTAGGTATGAAATATTGAAATAGCTATCACAAATTATTTTGATAATAACCTCTTGATTAAATAAAAATTCCTTCCATTACGGAAGGAATTTTTATTTATTTAAAATATTGCAAAAAGGTAGGTGACTAAAGCGTTTTTAATTCAGCAACCAACTCGGTTAATGCTTTTTTCGCATCACCGAAAAACATCGAACATTTCGGATCGTAAAAAAGTAAATTATCAATACCAGCGTAACCAGCATTCATCGAACGCTTGTTTACAATAACATGTTTCGCCAAATCAACTTCCAAAATAGGCATTCCATAAATTGGTGAAGAAGGATCAGATTTCGCAGCAGGATTTACAACATCATTCGCTCCAACAATTAAAACAACATCTGTATTTGGAAAATCAGAGTTAATTTCATCCATCTCAACAAGTTTATCGTAATCAACATTTGATTCAGCAAGCAATACATTCATATGTCCTGGCATTCGACCTGCAACAGGATGAATTGCATACTTCACCTCTACTCCACGCTCTTCCAATAAAATTTCTAATTCATGGATAACATGCTGCGCTTGTGCAACAGCAAGACCGTAACCAGGAACGATGACCACTTTTTTGGAATAATTCATTAAAACGGCAAGGTCACTTACGTTAATATCTTTTATTGATCCTTTTGAAGAATCACCCAAAGCTGCTGCTGCACCACCACCAAACGCACCGAAGATGACATTGCTCAAAGGACGATTCATTGCTTTACACATTGCAAGTGTGAGAAGTGTTCCAGCAGATCCAACTAAAATCCCTCCAGTTAACATGGCATAGTTGCCATACAGGAAGCCACCAAACGCAGCAGCAAGACCAGTAAATGAGTTGAGTAACGAAATTACTACAGGCATATCCGCCCCGCCAATTGGTAAAGCAAAAAGAACTCCATAAATAATTGCAGCTCCAAATAACAAATACAAATACATATTTGCACTTGAAGTAATAACTAATTTTAAAGAGTCGTCTGCCACGTGGGAAAAAGATCCGCGAAATATCTCTGGCCCTATTACCATATAAGTTGCAAATACAAATACTCCTAACATGAAAAGATTATTGATTAGGTTATAAGCAGGCAAGCGAACTGGTTTATTTAAAGTTCCATTCAATTTCAAAAATGCAATAACAGACCCTGAAAATGAAACACTTCCAATTACGAGCCCTGCGATTATCGGAATCAATGCGCTAAGTTGATTCATGTTGTGCTGGTATTCCATCAAACCAATTAACGCAGCACAAGCTCCACCCATTCCATTAAAAATAGAAACGAGCTCAGGCATTTTTGTCATCTGCACTTTTTTCGCTGTCATCCAACCGATAATTGTACCCACAAGAATTGCAGCACCAATCAATCCGTAAATCATTGGAGAAACTTCGTTGGTATGCAAGAAAATAGTACCAAAAATAGCAACAGTCATTCCAAAAGCACCAATAAGATTTCCCTTACGCGCTGTCTTGGCGTTGCCCATCATTTTCAATCCGATAATAAATGTTACCGAACCAATGAGATAACATACTTCTAATAAATTTGTTTTCATAACTTTAGAAATTCCAAATTTTAAAATTCCAAAAAAGGAAAAGAGTTTTAATTTTCAATTTGATTATTTATTCTTTTTTTCAGGTTTGTTGACAGTATTTTTCTTAATTCTTCGGCTTCTAGGGACTCTGAAACCTGTGCAAAAAAATCATCTTGTGAATATTTTTTCATTTAGGATTTGAATTTCCCTTTTTTTCAAATTTAGCTGCGTTACTTTTTCTTTTTAAACATTTCTAACATTCGATCTGTGACCACAAAACCGCCAACGACGTTCAGTGTTCCAAGTAAAACTGCTAGTGATCCTAAAATCAAAGCAAGTGTTGAAGGTTCTTCCATGTGTACCATTACGTGAATCGCGCCAACTATTACAACTCCATGAATTGCATTTGCGCCCGACATAAGTGGCGTATGTAAAACTGTTGGCACCCCGCCGATTACTTCTATTCCAACAAAAATGGAAAGTATGACAAAATAAAGCATGCCCTTATTATCATTGATAAATTCAAGCACTTGTTTCGCTATATCGTAAATTTGATTCATAAAATAGATTTAGTGAATTAGTAATTTGGTGAATTAGTGAATTTTATTTCAGGACTTTTAAGTTTTGACATTTAATTTCCATTTTTGTTACATCGCGCTTTCATAGTTTTTTTGACGAAGAAAAAATTACTACTAAAACATTTTTAATTTATCAAATCTTTGATTCACTATTCGCTAATTTTTTTATGCAGGTAAAGCTTTAGCAACAGAAGGGTGAACTGCTACACCAGCATGAACAATGAGCGATCCTTTTGTAATTTCTTCTTCCATTTCCCAGTTGAATTTATCTTTATCAGCAAGGTGAGTTAAGAAGGTTGCAATGTTTTTTGCATAAAGATCGGAGGCATTCATCGGAAGCAAAGAAGGAATATTTCCCTCACCAATAATTGTTACACCGTTCTTTACAATATTTTTATTCAGCTCACTGCCAACCACATTTCCACCCGATTCAACAGCCATATCAACAATCACAGAACCGAATTTCATACTCTTCACCATTTCTTCAGTAACAAGCACTGGAGCTTTTCTACCAGGAATCAATGCAGTTGTAATAACAATATCGGCTTGTTGAACATGTTTGCCAACTAACTCTTGCTGCATTTTCAAGAATTCATCTGAAACACCTTTTACATATCCACCTTCAATTTTCACAGATGCATCTCCTTTCACTTCAATGAATTTACCACCGAGTGACTCAACTTGTTCTTTTGTTTCAGGACGAATATCGGTTACTTCAACAACGGCACCCAAGCGTTTTGCAGTTGCAACAGCTTGTAGTCCGGCAACACCTGCTCCGAAAATGACAATTTTTGTTGGCTTAATTGTTCCTGCCGCGGTGGTCATCATCGGAAGAATTTTTCCTATTTGATTGGCAGCCATCAAAACAGCTTTATATCCAGCAAGATTTGCTTGAGAACTCAATGCGTCCATTTTTTGCGCGCGTGAAATACGGGGAATTGCATCAACTGAAAAAGCTGATACACCTGCATTGCAACAAGCATTCACAACATCAGGATTGGTTGCTGCGAATAAAAATGATATAAGAATTCCGCCTTTTTTCATTTTTGCAATTTCTTCAGGGGAAGGAGCATTTACTTTCAAAACTACATCTGCATCGCCATATATATTTTTAACATCGGTCACAATTTGAGCGCCGGCAGCAGTATAAGCATCATCTGAGAAAAAGGAATTCATACCACAACCGCTTTCAACCTGAACTTCAAAACCTTTTTTTACGAGGTCTTTTACAACATCTGGAGTAAGTGCTACACGGTTTTCTTTGAATTTGGTTTCTTTTGGTACTGCGAGTTTCATTTGGATTAGAATAATTCCTGTTTAATGACTAAAAAATAATTGCGAAAATACGCAATTTAATCGAATGTCCAAGTAGTTATTAGAAGATACAAAAAACGAAAATTTCATTGTAAATTCGCAGCATGGGACTCGCACAATTTCGTGAAGATGCAGCATCGGCAAAAAAATCAAATGAGAAGTTTTTTGATAAACTTATTCGCACAAAACCAAAAGACCTTGACGATACAATACACCAACTCCACGATGAAGTTTTTGAACGTACCGATTGTATGAAATGTGCGAATTGCTGTAAAACCATTTCACCCATTTTCAAACAAAAAGATATTGAACGAGTAGCCAAAGCGATGAGAATGAATGTTGGCCCATTTATTGAAAAATATTTATTCATGGACGAAGACGGTGATTTTGTCCTCAATACTGCCCCTTGCCCATTTTTAGATTCAGAAAACTATTGTATTGTTTATGAAGATCGACCTCAAGCTTGTCGTGGCTATCCGCATACGAATAGAAAACGTGTCCATCAGATTCTCGATATTACGATGAGAAATACAATGGTTTGCCCTGCAGTTTTAGAGATTACAAATAGGTTGAAGGAAATTTATTAAATTTCTAAAAACAAAAATTTAATACACAGCTTTCTTAGCAGCCAATAAAGTATTCTGCAATAAGCCAGTAATTGTCATTGGTCCTACACCTCCTGGAACTGGTGTTATCCAAGAACACTTGGGAGCAACTTCATCAAATTTTACATCACCTTGTAATCGCCATCCATTTTTTGTTTCAGGTGCAAGCACTCTGGTAGTTCCTACATCAATTACCACCACACCCTCTTTTACCATATCAGCTTTCAAGAAATGTGGTTTACCTATTGCAACAATTATAAGATCTGCAGCACGCGTAAACTTGGAAATATCATTGGTACGCGAATGTACAAGTGTTACTGTACAATTTCCCATGCTTGAATTGCGTGACAGAAGAATACTCATTGGAGTACCTACAATATTACTTCTACCAATTACAACACAATTTTTTCCAGATGTTTCAATGTTAGAACGCTTAAGTAATTGAATTATTCCAGAAGGAGTTGCAGGGAGAAAACACGGCAAATTCAACACCATACGTCCAACGTTCGAAGGATGAAATCCATCCACATCCTTTTTAGGATCAACTGCTTCAATTACTTTTTGCTCATTGATGTGTTTTGGTAATGGAAGTTGGACAATGAAACCATCAATTGAAGAATCATTGTTTAATTGAGCAACTGCAGCAAGTAATTGTTCCTCTGAAGTATTTTCGTCAAGTTGAATTAATGTAGAGTTAAAACCAATACGTTCACATGCTTTTACTTTCGCCTCCACATAAGTTAAACTACCACCGTCATTACCAACAAGTATTGCAGCAAGGTGCGGTGGTCTATTTCCTTTTGCTACAAATTCCTTTACCTCTTCAGCCATTTCTAATTGAATAGTAGCAGCAATAAATTTTCCGTCGATTAATTTCAAAATATCGTTTTCTAAATCCGTTTATTTATTGCTATTTTCTCATCTGCGGCATATTCCGCATCATTTTCGCCATTTGCCCTTTATCCTGCATCATGCGCATCATCTTACGCATTTCATCAAATTGTTTAATGAGTTTATTTACCTCTTGAATATTTCTTCCGCTTCCTTTTGCAATACGAACTTTTCTATTTCCATTTAAAGTTTCAGGATACTCCCGCTCGTTAGGTGTCATCGATTGTATGATTGCTTCAATGTGTTTGAATGAATCGTCATTGATATCAATATCCTTAATTGCTTTGCCAACACCTGGAATCATGCCCATGAGATCTTTTACATTTCCCATTTTCTTGATCTGCTGTAATTGTCCCAAAAAATCGTTGAAAGAAAATTTGTTTTTTGCAATGCGCTCCTGAATCCTACGATTTTCTTTTTCGTCAAATTGCTCCTGCGCACGTTCAACAAGCGTAACCACATCACCCATCCCCAAAATTCGATCTGCCATTCGCTCAGGATAGAACACATCGAGTGCGTCCATCTTTTCGCCAGTACCAACAAATTTTATCGGTTTATTGACAATTGATTTAATTGAAAGCGCAGCACCACCTCGTGTATCTCCATCTAACTTGGTAAGAATGACTCCGTCGAAATCTAATTTATCATTGAAGGTCTTTGCTGTATTGACAGCATCTTGTCCTGTCATAGCATCCACTACGAAAAGAATTTCGTCAGGATTAACAGCTTTTTTTACAGCAGCAATTTCATTCATCATCAACTCATCAATCGCAAGTCGACCGGCAGTATCAATGATGACAACAGAATTTCCATTTGTTTTTGCGTATGCAACAGCGCGCTTGGCAATGGAAACAGCATCTTTATTATCAGGTTCAGCAAAAACCTCAACACCAATTTGTTCACCCAGTACCTTCAGTTGGTCAATGGCAGCAGGACGATAAATATCACAAGCAACAAGTAATGGATTTTTCCCTTTTTTAGTTTTTAAATAATTCGCAAGTTTTCCAGAAAAGGTTGTTTTACCCGAACCCTGCAAGCCAGACATTAAAATAATTGTTGGGTTACCTCCTAATTTAATTTCAGAGGCAGCACCACCCATCAAATTCTTTAATTCATCATGGGTAATTTTTATGAGTAATTGTCCAGGAGAAACAGCTGAAAATACATTTTGACCAAGCGCATGCGCTTTTATATCATCAGTAAACTTTTTTGCAACCGAATAGCTTACATCGGCATCAAGAAGCGCTTTACGAATTTCCTTAATTGTTTCTGCAACATTGATCTCGGTGATTTTGCCTTGACCTTTGAGAACCTTAAACGCTCTTTCGAGTTTATCACTTAAATTATCAAACATTTTATAGTAAAAATTTATTCCGAAAGGAATTTTCGGATTCTTCAAAGGTACGGAAAAGACAAATTAAATAGCTCGAATAAACGAAGCCGAATTACATCCGTTCTGGTACATCAATACCCAGCATCAAAAATGCAGACTTTATAGTACGAGCAACTGAATAAGAAAGTGCGAGACGGAAATTTTTGATTGCTACATTTTCCTCTTTCAAAACGGAGCATACATCATAAAATTGATTAAACAATTTTGCTAACTCATAAGTATAATTAGCAAGCGATGCAGGCGAATAGGTATTAGCAGCTTCAGTAATTGCAGTTGGAAAACCAAAAAGCTGTTTAATCAATTCTTTTTCTTTGGGATGAATTGAAATAGATAAATCGATGGCTGGAATATCTTTTAAGCCAGATTTTTTCAAAATACTGCGAATACGTGCATGTGTATATTGAATAAAAGGTCCAGTATTTCCATGTAAATCAATACTTTCTTTGGGGTCAAAGAGCATTTTCTTATGTGGATCTACTTTCAGAATAAAATATTTCAAAGCAGCCATTCCAACCATGTGTGTAAGCTTATTTTTTTCATCCTCCGTCATTCCATCAAGCAATCCTCTTTGGTCCGATAATTCAATTGCCGATCGTTCCATCGCAACAATTAACTCATCAGCATCCACAACAGTGCCTTCACGAGATTTCATTTTGCCATCAGGCAGCTCGACCATACCATACGACAAATGGAATAATCCTTTTGCCCAATCCAAACCTAATTTTTCAAGCGTTAATTTCAAAACTTTGAAATGATATTCCTGCTCGTTACCAACAACATAAATGTGTTTATCAAATGGAAATTCTTTATGCCGCTCTACCGCTGTACCTAAATCTTGTGTCATGTAAACAGCAGTTCCATCACTACGCAATAAAACTTTCTCATCTAATTTTTCTGCTTTAAGATCAATGATCACTGCACCATCAGGACGCTTTACAAAAACATTTTTAGCTAATCCGTCTTCAATAATTTCTTTCCCAAGCAAATATGTATTGGATTCATAATAGGTTTTATCAAATGCAACACCCAAATTATTATAGGTCTGCGTAAATCCATCGTAAACCCAATTATTCATTAATTCCCAAAGCTTCTTTACCGATTCTTCACCGGCCTCCCATTTTTGAAGCATTTCCTGTGCCTCAAGAATTAATGGGGCTTTTTTCTCTGCTTCCTCTATAGTTCTGCCAGCCTTTACTAAAATTTCCACTTCTGATTTAAAGTGTTTGTTGAATTCAACATAGTATTTACCTACTAAGTGGTCGCCTTTTAATCCACTGGATTTAGGATTTTCACCATTACCCCACTTTTGCCATGCTAACATACTCTTACAAATGTGAATTCCTCTATCATTTACCAAGTTCACCATCATAACTTTCTTCCCATCGGCTTTTAAAATCTGGCTTATTGAATGACCTAACAAGATATTTCGGATATGACCTAAATGCAATGGTTTGTTCGTGTTGGGTGAACTGAATTCTACCATTACAAATGGTGCGGATGGCAATACTTTCTTAATTCCAAAATCTTCAATTGGTATAATTTCATTGATTTGCTGCTTCCAAAAATCGTCATGAAAGACAATATTCAAAAATCCTTTCACAATGTTATAACTACTAATTTGTGAAACGGCGTTCTTCAAAAAATCGCCAATTAACTCAGCCGTCTGCTCCGGACCTTTGCCTGCCAGCTTCACGTAAGGAAACACGACGAGCGTAAGATCCCCTTCAAATTGAGGGTTTGTCTTGCTAAAAACTATTGACGAGGGCTCAATATTTGCCCCAAAAAGGGACTTAATGGCATTTGTTATTGGGCTAGCAAGTATTGATTCTAAAGATTGCATAAGCATTAGTTGGTCAATTGTGATACCATTTTGGTGATAATTTCAAATGTATTTTCAGCCATTAAATTCTCTTTATCCAGCGTTGGATTAACTTCACACACTTCAAAGCAGCAGACTTTTTCATTTTGGATGAGTCTCACCAATAAAGAACCTGCCTCCTTCTCCGTAATTCCATTTCGAACAGGTGTTCCTGTTCCCTTTGAAATTGAGGAATCCATGCTATCCACATCAAAAGAGATATAGATTAGATTACATTGATTTAGATGTGAAAGCGTATCGCGCGCAATTCGCTCAACTCCATGTCTCTTTACTTCGGCACAAGTAAACATTTTCACTTGATGCTTTTTGAGCAATGAAGATTCTTCAGGCTCAACATCACGCACTGCTATATAAACCAGATCGCGATAGTTTATTTTAGGAGAAATACCACCTATTTCTTTAAGATTTTTCCATAACTCTATTGTCTCCTTATCAGGTTTATTCATCTTGTTACTGATATTATCTTCAGCAAGAGATGCTGCAATCGGCATTCCATGAAGGTTGCCTGAAGGAGAAGTCCAAGGCGAATGGATATCAGCGTGAGCATCTATCCAAATAACACCAAGTCGAGCTTTAGGATAAGCCAATCGAATGCCAGCTATGGTTCCTCCAGCAGTACTGTGATCGCCGGCCAATATTAATGGAAATCCATTCGATTTTAGTGTCTTCTGAACCTCTAAAGCTATTCTTTCATATAAAGTAATTAAACCCTTGATTCTCTTAGCATAAGGACTTCCTTGAGACTCAAAAAGAAGATGGTTTTCGTTCTTTACTTCAACAGAATCAAATTTCATAAACATGTTCGAGCCATAGTCCAAAGCTGCAATTTTAATAGCATCTACACCAAGACTAGCACCGCGAGTTCCTGCGCCAATTTCTGACTTAACTTCTATAAACTTTATTTTACGGTTTGCCATATTTTAGGCTTTTTTTTATTAATTTTCTTATCCAAGTCACTTACATTTGCATTCCATGAACTCAAGTAACTCACCCGCTTCAACAAAAGCTCATCAGGTAGCGATGACTAACACCTACCAAAAGCTGATCGAACAAACTTTTAACTTTCCACAGGAAGGTTTCAAAGTTGAAGATGATGAGCTGTATTTCAATAATATTCCACTAATGGGTATTATTAAGAAATACGGAACACCATTAAAGGTAACCTATCTGCCCAAAATTTCAGAGCAAATTCAAAAGGCCAAGCGATTGTTCCATGTTGCAATGGCCAAAGTTGACTACAAAGGTAGTTATACCTATTGTTATTGTACAAAAAGCTCGCATTTTTCATTTGTTTTAGAGGAAGCGCTTAAAAATGATATTCATATCGAAACTTCTTCCGCTTATGATATCTGTATAATTAAAGAGTTATACAAAAAAGGAATTGTAAAGAAAGATCGGTTTATTGTTTCAAATGGGTACAAACGGAAACAATACCAAGCACTTATTACGGAATTAGCAAATGATGGTTTTAATGTTCTCCCTGTACTTGATAATAAAACCGAAATAGATTATTACGCCAAAAATATCAAGGCAGATAAAATGAAACTCGGAATTCGAATAGCATCGGAAGAAGAACCTAATTTTCAATTCTACACTTCAAGGCTGGGCATAAGACACAGCGAAATTCTTCAATATTATAAAGATAAAATACAGTCCAACCCAAAGTTTGAATTGAAGATGTTGCATTTTTTCATCAATACAGGAATAAAAGACACTATTTACTATTGGACTGAATTAGCCAAATGCATGAAAGTATATTGGGAATTAAAAAGTATTTGTCCAACACTTGACACCTTGAATATTGGTGGTGGTATGCCAATAAAAACATCCTTAGGTTTTGAGTATGATTACGAATACATGATTGAAGAGATCATTTCTCAGATTAAAAACTTCTGCGACAATAATGATATTCCCGAGCCAAATATTTTTACCGAATTTGGATCATTTACTGTAAGTGAAAGTGGCGCTGCACTTTACTCTATTGTAGATATTAAACTTCAAAACGACAGAGAACTTTGGTACATGATTGATAGCTCATTTATTACAACACTACCTGATACATGGGGAATCAACCAACGGTTTATTCTCTTAGCAATAAATAATTGGGATAAAGAATATCAGCCTGTAAATTTAGGTGGGCTAACATGTGATAGTATGGATTACTACAATACAGAAGCACACGCTAATAACGTTTACCTTCCAAAAATAAATACGAATATGAAAACTCCCCTCTACATAGGATTTTTTCATACAGGCGCGTACCAAGAATCACTTGGCGGCTATGGTGGTATTCAACATTGTTTAATGCCAGCACCAAAACACGTAATTATTGATAGAGATGAAGAAGGCGAATTAACAACTCGACTATTTGCTAAAGAACAGAGCTATAAATCGATGCTCAAAACACTGGGATATTAACATTTTTTAGCATTACGTAATCATTGCAACAATTTATTAAATCTGAGTTATTTAATTTTAATAAATAAATTTATATCTTACAAGTCCAAATAGATATAGTCTATGTTCTTCAAAGTACAATTTGCAAATTTTATATATTAAAATGAACTTAAAATCTACACGCGTTTTAAGTGTATCTGTAATTGTAATACTAATTGGAGCTTGCTCCAACTTATACAAAAAAGATATTGCAGAGGGAGTCATTGAATATAGCTGTAATGCGATAGACAAAAAAGAAAATTTGTCCTTTACAATTCCATCCAAAATGTTAGTTAAATTCAAAAATGACTACTATGCGGCAGAATTAGAAGCTGGCTTAGGGTTTGCTAAAATGAAATTTATTTCTGATCCAATAAAAAAAGAATTCCGAAGTCAAGTATTTTTTTTCGAAAAGCGACAGAGTACGATGAATTTTTCCGAAGTAGAAATGAGCAATCATTATTTACCAGATTACGATGTTGTTTACGGCAAGGAAACTCAAATAATCGCCGGTTACAAATGCGAAAAAGCAACATTGAAATTTAAAAACGGGACCCCCTCGTACGACATTTGGTTTACCAAACAAATTGCAATTAAAAACCCAAATTGGAGCAACGCATATTACAAAATTGATGGCGTTTTAATGAATTACTGTATGAAAAAGTACGGGCTAGAATTACATTTTATTGCAACAAGTGTTTCCATTGCAACAATTGATGACTCCTATTTTAATATTAATGAGGAGTATAAAGATGTAAAAAATTCCGAAATTGAAAAACTGTTCGATGGGTTCTTCTCCTTTATAAAACCAAAAAATCCTTTTTTAGCAATTCGTTGATATTTTATACAGCATCCTATAAATGCTAGCTAAATTAAGGGCTATAAATGAGCTATTATCCATTTAAACACCATTAAGTTAATAACATTTCAAAGTCAAATAGCACTTCACAGTGCCTTTCCCTACTTTTGACTAAATAAAATAGACGCATATGCGTTTTTACAATAAAAAATGGCTGAAAAAGAACCTGATAAAAAAGTAAATAAACTTCGGAACGAAGTCAAAAATCAGTTGAATAATACAACAACTAACCAAACTGATATTGAAGAACCGAATGAAGTTCCTTCCCCAAAAAAATCATCGAGGAAAAACTTTTCAGAAAAAAGTAACTCCATAAAAGAACCAATAGCTGTAGATTCGAAAAATAAGGATAGAAAAAATGATGAGGAAAACAGAAGTGGAAATCCAATTAAGTCCTTCATTAATACCATTAAAACGAATCAAAAATTACACAAGCTTATTGGTGCATTTTTGCTTTTAATAGTTGCCCCCTACTTAACTGTTTCCTTCATATCCTATTTTTTCACTTGGCAAGCCGACCAAGATAAAGTGATGGGACCACTCGAAACATTATTTCTAACAACAACTCCAATTGAGAATATTCTTGGAAAATTTGGAGCATTAATTTCCCATATTTTCATTCATAACTGGTTTGGTGTAACGTCTATATTCTTTCCATTAATTGCGCTTACTGCGGGATTACGAATAACCCTAGAAATAAGAATTCTACCATTGGGAAAAACATTTATACAAGGTCTGTTTTTTATGCTCTTAGGCTCGGTTCTATTTGGTTTTATTTTTAGTGACTCCTATTTTTACATTGGGGGCTTATTTGGATTTGAGATAAGTAACTACCTGAATGTTTTAGTGGGAACAATTGGAACAGGATTGCTTCTCTTTTTTATGTTGCTATCCTTATTGATTATATTCTATAATTTTTCGTTTACTCTTTTTTCAAAAAGTCCTACTGAAACTGCTACACTTGATGCTTCTGTCGATGAGCCCACTGAATTAAAAAATGTATTGGTTTCAAAGGACGAGGAAGCAGTTCCACTTATAAATACAGAAGTAGACGATGGAGAATGGGATAAAGTTGTTGCAGAAAAAGTTATTCCAAATCCAATTGCAGCAACACAAGTAGTGCAAACAACTGATTTAACTGAACCAGGTGAAATACAATTCACAGTTGAGAAAAAAGAAGAAGGTGGAGAATTAAGTGCAGATGAAATTGGCGCAAAGGCGGAAGATCTCGTTAGAGAATTTGGTGAATATGACCCAACGCTAGACCTTTCTGGCTATCAAATACCACCAATAGATTTATTGGAGAGCTATGGAGGGGGAAAAGAGCCAAATGTAAATACAGAAGAATTAACGCTTAATAAAAATCGTATAGTAGAGACACTTGGAAACTATGGAATTGCAATTGATAAGATAAAAGCTACAATTGGACCAACAGTTACGCTCTACGAAATTATTCCTGCTGCCGGTGTTCGAATATCAAAAATTAAAAACCTTGAGGATGATATTGCATTAAGTTTATCCGCTCTCGGCATTCGAATTATAGCACCAATTCCTGGCAAAGGAACAATTGGAATTGAAGTCCCAAATTTAAACCCAGAAATGGTTCCAATGAGGCATTTGATGGCCTCTGAGAAATTTCAAAACATTGAATACGACCTTCCCGTAGCCTTAGGAAAAACTATTTCCAATGAAATATTTATTGTCGATTTAGCAAAAATGCCTCACTTATTAATGGCTGGCGCAACAGGACAAGGTAAATCTGTTGGATTAAATGCAATTCTTGTTTCTTTGCTTTACAAAAAGCATCCTGCACAAATTAAATTTGTACTCGTAGATCCGAAAAAGGTTGAACTTACTTTATTCAATAGAATTGAACGACACTTCCTTGCTAAACTTCCCGATTCGGCAGGTGCAATTATAACAGATACAAAAAAGGTAATTCACACCTTGAATTCATTGTGTATTGAAATGGATTCGCGTTACGACTTGTTGGAAGATGCAGAAGTTAGAAATATTAAGGAGTACAATGCTAAATTTATTCAACGAAAATTAAATCCAAACAAGGGACATAAATACCTACCCTACATAATTTTAGTTGTCGATGAATTTGCAGATTTGATAATGACTGCAGGAAAGGAAGTGGAAACACCAATAGCTCGATTAGCGCAGCTTGCCCGTGCAATTGGAATACATTTAATCATTGCAACACAACGTCCATCTGTAAACATTATAACAGGAACAATTAAAGCAAACTTCCCATCAAGAATTGCCTTCCGTGTAACTTCCAAAATTGATTCGCGAACTATTTTAGACTCAGGTGGTGCTGAACAATTAATAGGCAAGGGAGATATGCTTTATTCGACTGGGAATGATTTAATTCGTTTACAATGCGCATTTGTTGATACTCCTGAAGTAGAAAAAATAACCACATTTATCGGTAGTCAAAAAGGATATCCTGAAGCTTTTCAGCTCCCTGAATTCATTGATGAAACAGATACAAAAACAGAAATTGACGAAGGAGAACGAGATTCTTTATTCGAAGATGCTGCAAGAATTGTTGTGAATCACCAACAGGGTTCAGCCTCCCTACTCCAACGCAAATTAAAACTTGGGTATAATCGTGCAGGTAGAATTGTTGATCAATTGGAAGCTACTGGAATTGTTGGTAAATTTGAAGGTAGTAAAGCAAGAGAGGTGCTTATCAAAGACCCTGTTACTTTAGAAGAAAAACTTTCAGGACTTAGTGGTAGAAACTCCATCTAATTTCTACATTTGTTCCTGATTTAACAACGCTTAAACTTTGATTTATTCAATAAATACCTAAGAAATAGATAAATTTTCTAAAAAAATCGTTGATTGCTTACTTTGGAACGCTTTTTGGAATACCTCATAAAAATAACGCATTAATTATGAAATCGATACTAAAATTCATATTCACGTTAACAACTTTTACACTACTTGCTCCTTGTTTTGCACAGGCAGTGGATCCTAACTACGATCCAAAAGCAAAGGTGATTTTAGACGAGGTTACCAAAAGTGCTAAGTCGTACACAACCATTGCAGCAAACTTTTCTATAACCATTAACAAAGCAGGTAATGCATCAGATGTGAAAAATGGAAGTCTAATGTTAAAGGCCGGAAAATATAAAATATCCATTGAAAATAAAGTTAAAACTGCTATCACAAAAGAAGAATACTACAATGACGGAGCTACAACTTGGGTATACAGTGAAAAGGATAAGGAAGTAAACATTGATTGTTACGACCCTAAAAAAAATAAAAATGAAAACTCAATTTCACCAAATGACCTCTTTACTATACACGAAAAAGGATTTAAATATAAATTTATTAAAGAGGAAACACAAAGTGGAAAAGTTGTTCAACTAATTGATTTGTACCCTGAGAAAGCAGACAAAAAGAATTATTCAATTGTTAAAGTAACTATCGATAAATTAAAAAAACAAATTATCAAGGTTGTATTTACCAACAAGGATGGAAGCTCAACTGTTTATACAGTTAAAACATTTACACCTAATGGAATAATTGCCGATACTGCATTTCAATTTAATACCAAAGCAAATCCAGGTGTTGCGGTAGTAGATTTAAGAGATGGTGATTGCCAAGCATCTGAAAAATAGGAAATAAATTCATGCAATTTTGTATGATTGTTGTTTTCCAAAAACCATTTTCCTACCTATCTTTGCCATACTTAATCATTTGAATTGAAAGCAACTAAATTAGGGTTAATCTTAACTATATTATTTCTTTCTAATTTTTTAGAGGCGCAAACTCCTCTAGTGATAAATGCAGGGAGCGATACAATAATTTGTCCAGGAACGACTACTCAACTTGGAGGAAGCCCAACAGCTACAGGTGGAACACCACCATATACCTATACATGGACGCCCAACACTAACATAAGTAATCCAGCGGCTCCAAATCCATTTGTAAACCCTGTTATCCCGAGGTGGTATGTTCTAAAAGTAAAAGATGCTGCAGGAACCATCAAAATTGATTCAGTAGGAGTTAACTTGAATCCCATTTACTCATACAATGCAGGTCCTGATACATCAGTTTGTTTAGGATCAAGTATTACATTGGGTAGTTCCAATAATAGTATAGCGGGTGGTGTTACTTACTCTTGGTCACCGTCGGCAGGATTGAATAATAGTACCGATTCAAATCCAATTGCTACACCAACGGCAACAATTTCATACTCCGTAACAATTTCAAGCCCAATTTGCACCAGCATTTCATTTTCAATAACCATTATTGTAAATCCGCTTCCAATTGTAACTGCATGTTGTCCCATTACAATATTAGAAGGGCAGGCGGTAAACTTATCAGGGACAGGAGCGCTAAATTATTTTTGGAGTCCTCCAAATTCCATTTATAATCCATACATACAGAATACGAGTGCTGACCCAATCGTAACAACTACATTTTATTTATTAGGACAAGATATTAACGGATGCGTAGCTTGGGATTCGGTAAGGGTAAATGTTACACCAAATTCAGAACTTATTTTCTTCAACACATTTTCTCCAAATGGAGACGGTATAAATGATTATTTTTATATTGGTAACGCTTATAAATATCCAAATAATCGATTAGAAGTATTTACACGCGGTGGTCAAATGGTTTATGCCAAAACCAATTACGATAACAGTTGGAATGGTTATAACTACGGCGATGAATTACCCGAAGCCACCTACTATTATATTTTCACCGCTGGTGATGGTACGGCATCAAAATTTGGAGATGTGACAATTATTCGATGAAAAATATATTTAAAAAATTTCTTTATTTTTTCACATTTTTAGTTGCTGCTAATGGCTCTGCACAGCAGTTGCCTGACTATTCTCAATATCCATCTATGCTTTGGCAATTAAATCCTGCCTACACTGGAACTAAAGCAACGATTGATGCGAGAATTAATTACCGAAAGCAATGGGTTGGATTTTCAGGAGCACCCGTAGCGAATTTTGCTGGAATAAATTCTCGGTTGTGGAAAGGCAGAATAGGCCTTGGTACAACAATGTATAAAGATGTAACTGGACCAAGTGAACGAGTCAACTATGGATTTACGGCCGCATATCACTTAAGACTACCAGATGTGGAATTTTCTATTGGCTTTGGTGCAAATTTTAATAAATATACACTCAAAGGAGATTTGATGACCACACACTGGGCTAGTGATCCTGCAGTTGACCTTAGTGTTACCGATTTTTATAAAACAAAAAATGCACAAACAGGAGTTTTACTTTACAACGATCGATTTCACTTTGGACTAGGAGTGATGAATATCATAAAAAGCAAGCATCTATTTTATGCAACAGATACAACCAAAAAAAGTAATGTTTATTACACCCCACATTATTACTTTACATGTGGCTATAATTTTGATGCAAATCCAGACTTTGTATGGGAGAATAATTTAATGGCACTTACTACATTAGCTGCGCCGATTTCAATAAACTACAACCTTAGGGTTCATTATAAAGAAAAAATTACTGTTGGAATAGGATGGAAATTAAAAGACGCCGTATACTTACAAGCTGGTTATTTATTGCTTAAAAAAATTCAACTAATTTATTCCTATGATTTGGGAATTTCAAGTTTGCGAAAAGGTCATTCTGGATCACATGAGGTGATGATTGGATACCGGATGGATGTTCATCGTAAAAGAGGACAATACGATAAGTCAGACGGATTTCAAAAACAGAAGTATCATATCTTTTAAAAAACAAATTTAAATCACAAAAAAATTTACATTTTTTCTCATCTAAAAAAAATAAAATGAAACGTCAAAACCTAATGCTTGCTCTATTGTTTAGTGCTGGACTAACCACACTTGCATTCAATAAAATCATTGAAAATGACCCAACGTATAAGGCAATAGACCTTGCCAATTTTAATAACAGTATTCGTCCACAAGACGATTTTTATGAATATGCAAATGGAAATTGGATTAAAAATAATCCGATTCCATCAACGGAAACAAGTTGGGGGAATTTTAATGTGTTGAATGAAAAAAGCAAAGCTGCACTTCGATCAATATGTATTGAGGCATCTAACAATAAAGCCAATGCGATGGGTTCAAATGAACAAAAAATTGGAGATTTTTATTATTCAGGCATGGATTCCACTACCATTGAAAATGATAAATTTGGAAAAGTCCAATACCTTTTTGATAGAATTAATGGAATGAAGGATAAAAGAGAAATTCCTACTCTACTTGCTTTACTACATAAATTTCAGTGCTCAGCTGGATTCGGATTATACGTGATGGCTGATATGAAAGATAGCAAAGTAAATATGCCTTACATCTACCAATCAGGAATTGGCTTACCCGAAAAAAGTTATTACGTAAGTGAAGACATGAAAGCTGTTCGCGAGGCATACAAGCAACACATCAATAACATGTTTCAATTATTGGGAAATGATAAAACTAAATCCTCGGTGAATGCTGAAATTGTTTTTGCTATGGAAAAAGCTTTCGCCGATTCATCCATGTCAGCAGTTGAATTGCGCGACCAAGAAAAACAATACAATAAACTTATGTATCCTGAATTGAAAATAGTATGCCCAAACTTTAATTGGGAGATGTATTTCCAAGGTTTGGGCTTACCCCCAATGCTTCCAAATATTATAGTTTCACAATTACCTTTTATGCGTCAATTTAGTTCTATGCTTGAAAAAGAACCACTTGATAATTGGAAAGCATATTTTTCTTGGCAATTTGAACACAGCATTGCTCCAAAATTACACAAAGCTGTAGTGGACGAAGATTTTAGTTTCTATGGTACTATGTTATCAGGAGCTAAAAAGCAACAACCAAGATGGAAAAAAGTTCTTGGAGCTACAGAGGGTGCGCTAGGTGAAGCGTTAGGACAATTATATGTAGCAAGAAATTTTTCTGAAGAATCTAAAAAGCGAGTAAATGTAATGGTTGATAATTTAACAGCAGCTTACATTGAAAGGATAAATTCTAGAGATTGGATGAGTAAATCAACAAAGACTGCTGCGCTTACAAAACTTGGAACCGTATTAAGAAAATTAGGTTTTCCAGATACATGGAGAGATTATTCAGGTTTGGGAATTCAAAAGGATTCCTATGTGATGAATTTTATTAGTTCAAATATTTTTGATGTAACATACAACTTAGGAAAACTTGATAAACCTGTAGATCGTATGGAATGGGGAATGACGCCTGCAACCATCAATGCGTATTACAATCCTTCCAATAATGAAATTGTTTTTCCTGCCGGAATAATGCAGGCGCCATTCTTTGATGCAAGAGCTGATGACGCTGTAAATTATGGTGGCATGGGAGCAATTATTGGCCATGAATTGACACACGGCTTTGACGACCAAGGTTCAATGTTCGACTCAGAAGGAAATATGAAAAATTGGTGGACAACTGAGGATACCAAAAACTTTCAATCAAAAACTAAAAAATTAGTTACTCAGTTTAACAACTTTGTGGCTATTGACAGCATGGATCTCCATGTAAACGGTGAATTAACGCTTGGCGAAAATATTGCGGATTTGGGTGGCTTAACAATTGCCTACTTCGCCTATAAGCATTCATTAGTTGGCAAACCAAAGCCAGAAAAAATTGATGGATTTACTGGTGAGCAACGCTTCTTTTTATCGTGGGCACAATCTTGGCGTAATTCAATGCTAACAAAATCACTTATCAACCAAGTAAAGACAAACCCCCATTCACCAGCAAAATTTAGAGTTATGGGTCCACTTTCAAATATTCAAGAGTTTTATAGTGCTTTTAAGGTTTTACCAAAAGATAAAATGTATAGAAAGCCAGAAGATCGTGTACTCATTTGGTAATGAATTAGAACAACTGAAGAATTTTAAAATCCCACAAATTATCGTGGGATTTTTTTATATCCTAAAATAAAAAAAAACTATATAACTTAATAATATACAGAATGATAGGCCTTGCTCAAAACATAACATAAACTACACATTAATAAAATTCCAACGACTCTTTTAGTCTCAATTTAAGCAATGAAATAAGTATATTTGCACTCTCAAATTAAGCAACATATTTAAATGGATAGGAAATCGGTAATTGGATTCGTTCTCATCGCAGTAATACTTACTGTTTGGATGACAATAAATTCAAACAATAACGCCAAAGAAGCTGCTGTTATTAAACGCCAACAAGACTCAATAGCTAAAATTGACGCTGCCAAAAAAAGTCAAGAATCCGTAGCTAAAATTGACGCTCCAAAAAACAAAATAGACACCAACGTTGTTGATAGTTTGAAAGTTGCATTGAACCAGGACTCAATTAACAAAGTATTGCACAACGAAAGCTTGAGCGTATTTATAAAAGCTTCAAAAGGAGAGAATAAGCCTATAGTAATTGAAAATGAAAAAATTAAAGCAACTATTTTTCCATTAGGAGGAATAATTGGACAAGTAGAATTAAAAGGGCTAAAGACATCAGCTGGAAAACCTTTAATTCTTTTCACTAAAGATTCCACTCATTTCGGTTTAGCTTTTTTTGACAAACAGCGACGTCGATTCAGTACTGATTCTCTTTATTTTTCAGCAGTTGGTAAAGCATTTACTGTAAGTGGAAAAGATTCCAACTCCATAGCATTGCGCCTTTATGCAGATAGCACTTCAGCTAATAATCCTCAATACATTGAATACCTTTATTCATTGCGTGGCAATACTTATATGTTAGGTTGCACAATCTCGTTTGTTGGTTTTGATAAAGTATTTCCAAACGATATGTCCTATGTTGATTTGAGTTGGGGAATGAAAACGCCGACACAAGAAAAAAGCGTAACCAATGAAAGAGATGTGGCAACAGTATTTTACAATTTTGTTGGCGAAGAAGGATTAGAAGAATTATCAACAACTGAAAATGAAAAAAAATCACTTACAGGAGAACTGAAATGGGTTTCATTTAAACAACAGTATTTTTCATCAATCCTAATTGCAAATTCTAAATTTACAAATGGTTCGGAGGTAAATATTTCAATCCCTTCAGACCCACTATCCGTTAAATCGATGTCCTGTAAACTTCCAGTTCCATTTGGAAGAACAGCCAAAGAAAGTTTTCCAATGCGGTTCTATTTCGGACCTAATAAATTTTCTGAATTAAAATCGCATAACCTAAATCTTGAACATGAAATGGATTTGGGATGGGGCTTATTCGGATGGTTAAACCGTTTTGCATTTATTCCATTATTTACATGGCTAGGAAATAATATTGTTAGTTACGGTCTAGTAATTTTAGTGCTTACGTTCATTGTAAAAATTATTTTATTCCCTGTTGCTTACAAATCATTTCTATCCTCAGCAAAAATGAGGGTTATGAAACCTGAAATAGATGAAATCAACGAGAAGTTTGGAAGCGATGATCCAATGAAAAAACAGCAGGCCACTATGTCGCTTTATAAAAAAGCTGGCGTAAATCCTGCTGCAGGTTGCATCCCATTGTTATTGCAAATACCAATTCTATTCGCATTAATTCGGCTCTTCCCAACGGCATTTGAACTTCGGCAAAAACCATTTCTTTGGGCAACAGATCTTTCAACATACGATTCAGTTTGGGACTTCGGTTTCAATATTCCTTTTTATGGTGATCACATGAGTATGTTCGCTTTATTGATGACAATTTCAACATTGTTGTATACATGGATGAACCAACAAATGCTTACGCCAGGTAGCGCTCAATTGCCAGGAATGAAATGGCTAATTTATTTAATGCCTGTAATGTTCCTTGGATTCTTAAACAGCTATTCAGCAGCGTTAAGTTATTACTACTTCTTGAGTAACATTATCACATTTGGACAAATGGCCATTATGCAACGCTATGTTGATCATGATTCGATTCGTGCAAAAATCGATGCTCAAAAATTAAAACCAGTTAAACAGTCGGGGTTTATGCAACGACTAGAACAGGCACAACGAAAACGATTGGAAGAAGTAAAAAATCAAAAAGGCAAGAAAAATAAAAAGTAATTCGCATTTTGAATAAATGCGAATTACTCTTCTTGGAAAAATTCCAACTTCGATAAATTTATAATTTCTATATCCTTATAATAATAATCAAGGATCCATTGGTATGAATAGCCAATTTTAGCCATTCGTATTGCGCCCTCTTGACAAAGTCCTACCCCGTGGCCATAACCACGCCCACGAATAATAATACTGTCTCTTGCCTCTTCTATTGAAAAATAAGCGGAACGCAATTGCCAATCGCTACGAATTGTTTTATAAGGAATACGAATACCGGCATAGCTGTAAAATACGCCTCTATTCCCTTGCGTTATATTTAAAGCCTTGTAACAGGCGACTGAATCATTCACAGGATATTTATGCTTAAACTTTAAATAATTTAACCAATCCTCACTATCAATTTTTCTTTTCCATTGTGCATTTGTGCTATGCAAGCAAAAAGTATCTTTTACAGAACGCAAATATGGAAGAGCAACAAGCCAAACATCTTCACTGTTTGCAGTTTGACCACCACAATTTGAAAAAAATGCTGCGGTAATTAAATTCAACCCTTTATCTACAAGCGCTAATCCATCTGTCTCTTTTACAGCTGCAAGAACTTTGGAATCGGAAGGCCGTCCTCTATAAGCCTGACAATGCACACCATCACATAACTCAAATCCTTCTAATACATGTCTCGATAAATGCGCTAAGGCGTAAGTGCGACATAAAATTGCTTGAACTTTATAAAACTCTTTTGATGTTCGTCCCCCAGATTCTGATTCAACAACTCCGGCTACATAATGATCAAGGGCTACAAAATTGACACATTGAAGCAATTTATTTACAACAGTAATTGTCAGCGAATGGTCATAAACGCGAGTTCCAGAAATAGGTTGAATGGGTTTAATTTTAAAAACAGCATCTTCTTCAAGACCAAGTATTTTAAAATTCGCAAATCTTCCAAGCGTGTCGCCAGGTATTCTCACTTCAATAGAGTCATTGATAAGTACTAATTGAAAAACTTTTTTTACCAAGGAATCATTTTGCAACTTTCCATCTAAATACAAAACGTATGCACCCGATTGTATTGAAATATTAACAGCATTTAAATCCATGGAAGAAATTATTCGAACATCAACTAGTTGAGCCGAAATGGAAAAACTGCTAAGTAAACTAAAAGCAAAAACAATTTTTTTCATTTCTTAAGATGTTCTGTAATTAAGATTGCCACTTTTTTAGATGCCCCTACTCCACCAAGTCTTTCGATTAATCTTTTATAGCCCTCCAACATTTTACTTCTTGCATTCTCATCCTCCGTAATTTTTCTTAATTCCAAAGTCATTTTTTCAACTGACATATCATCTTGAATTAATTCTTTAACAATTGCTTCATCCATTATTAAATTGGGGAGTGAAATGTATTTCACATTTGCAACTCGTTTTGCAATTTGGTAAGAGATACTGCTTGCTTTATAGCATACTACCTCCGGGAGATTAAAAAGTGCCGCTTCTAAGGTTGATGTACCTGATTTAATTAACCCGGCGTAAGATTGTTTCAACAAGGAATATGTTTTCCCAAAAATAATTTCCGTTTCATTAGCCCCCATAACTTCTTTATAAAATTCTAAAGTCTGTCCTGGTGCACCAGCAATTACAAAGCGATATTGGGGAAAGTTTTTTGCAACTTCCAACATTGGAGGAAGTATTTTTCTCAGTTCTTGTTTTCTGCTTCCAGGAAGAAGTGCAATAATTTTCCTTCCATCCACCTCCACAGCTTTTGAATCTTCAAAACCAACTACGGCATCAAGTAAAGGATGGCCAACAAAGTCTGCATTGTAATTGTATTTTGTATAGAAATCTTTTTCAAAAGGTAAAATACAAAAGACACGATCAACACATTCCTTAATTTTGAAAATACGTTTTTGTTTCCAAGCCCAAATTTGGGGAGAAATATAATAGAACACCGGTATTCCCAAAGTATGCACAAATGCAGCCATCCGCAAATTAAATCCTGGGTAATCAACAAGTATTACAGCATCCGGTTTCCATTCCACAATATCTTTTTTACAAGCAGCAATGTTTTTTAAAATTGTTCGCAGATTTTGTAGCACTTCTAAAAAACCCATGAACGCCAAATCACGATAATGCTTAACTATTTCTGCTCCTTGGGCTTCCATTAAATCTCCCCCCCAAGCACGAAATTCATAATTAGCATCAAGCAGTTTTAATTCACGCAATAAATTTCCTGCGTGCAAATCCCCAGATGCTTCTCCTGCTATAATGTAATATTTCATTTTCTACAAAAATTTTTGATAAATAACCCATGCAGTATACAACATGGTTGCAAAAAGTACTCCACGAGCAATTTCATTTTTTTGCTTCCAAATAAAAAGGAAAAATAATGGAAGGTTAGTCATATAGCATGACAAACTAACATAAGCAACAAATAAATGAACAGTAGTAAAATAATTAATGAATTCTGAAAATGATAGTTGAGATTCGTAAGTGAAAAAATAATAAATAAATAGTGAAATAACTGGTAAGAGTAAACCCAAGATTAAGCCTACAATAACTGTATCAAGTTTTTGCAACATTTTCAGGAATTAGTTGATGAAAGTTTTTCAAATTTTAAAAGTGATTGATGTGCAGTCATATCAAATTGTGATGGCACAACAGATACAAAACCTTTGTCCAATGCATAAACATCGGTGTCTTCAGCTTCAGGCTCGAAGCTTTTAAATTTACCAGTCAACCAATAATAACTACTGCCAGAAGGGTCTTTACGCTCATCTAATGCTTCTTCCCAAGTACCACGCGCCTGCCTGCAAACTTTAATTCCCATTAGCTGATCAAGTTCTAAATTGGGAATATTAACATTCAAACAAACACCTTTTTCCATGCCGTGCTCCAAAGTATAGGCAATTACTTTACTACAATAAACTTTTGCAGCAGTAAAATCTGCATCAATAGAATAATTTAAGAGTGAAAAACCAATTGAAGGAATACCCTCAATAGCTCCTTCCATGGCAGCTGACATTGTACCAGAGTATATTATGTTGATTGAATGATTTGCACCGTGGTTGATGCCCGATAAACACAAATCAGGCCTTCGAGGAAGCAATTTTATAATAGCCATTTTTACACAATCAACAGGCGTACCAGAACAACTCCAAGCAACTGCTCCATTATGGGCCATTGATTTATGAACACGAATAGTGGAATTTATAGTAATAGCGTGGCCCATACCTGACTGCGGCTTATCGGGTGCAACAACAAAGACATCACCAAATTGCAATGCTACCTCAACAAGCGCAACAATTCCAGTAGCGTGAATACCATCATCATTGGTAATTAAAATTAGGGGCTTCTCTTTCATTTCAGCAAAGTTAAGGTATCAATTAGAATTCATGCCATACTAATAAATAGTAATCAAGATGTAAATGTTAATTAAAACTTCAAGTAAATATCAAAAAAACACAATTGTCCGATTTTAAATCTATATATCCTTAAAAAATCAATTACTTAACAAAGAAACAGCAATAAAATTTTTAAATTAAAAATAAAGCAAAAAATATAATTCAAGTATAAGGTTTTATTCACTTTAAATTAAAGCAGTATACAAAATTTTGCATTGAAAATATGGCGTCAAAAATTCGATATAAAACAATTGTCCTTTCCGATCTGCACTTAGGCACTTCATCCTCAAAAGCAAAGGAAGTCACAAATTTTCTCAAAAATAATAAGTGTGAGACCTTAATTTTAAATGGGGAATTTGAATCAGTTTGTGAAGCATTTTATCTTGACAAACCTGTATTGATGGTTCCTGTTGAAGGTCATTTTGAGCAATTATCTAATGGGCATGATGCTCAAAAAAATGAAGGCGGTATTTATGAACTAAAATTTAACATTGATACATTTTTAGATTGGATTCCATCTCACCAATCTAAATCAGCATCATTTAGAAAATGGGAAGAAAGAGCTGAAGAATTATTCATTAAAAATTTCAATGAAGTTTTGGAAGCCAGTACCGACAATTTAATATTGCCAACACAATTGATTCCTGTATAAACTATTCTTTTTTTGCTTTACTTTTTTACTTTACTTTGTACACATGAGTCGTAAAAAAATTGCGTTTATCATCAATCCAAATTCAGGTAACGATAAAAAAACAGATCGTGTTAAACTCATTCGGAGATTAGTAAACAACTCTTACGACAGTGAAATTATTCTGTGGAAAAATGTTGAAGATTGTGACGCTATTTTTCGTCGTATTATTTCAGAAGATTTTGATGTTGCCGTTGCTGTTGGTGGGGATGGCACAGTGAATCAGTTGGCAACGGCCTTGTGTGGAACAAAAGTAACTTTAGGAATTATTCCATTTGGTTCAGGGAATGGCTTAGCGCGTCACCTTGGAATTCCAATGAACCCATCTAAATCCATGCAATTAATTGAAAATGGTCAAGTTCAAAAAATTGACCGTGGCAAAATAAATAACCAATCCTTTTTTTGTACAGCTGGTGTTGGTTTTGATGCGCGAATAGGGAAATTATTTGCAGAAAGCACGAATCGTGGATTCTGGACCTATGTAAAAATTACATTAAGGGAATTTAAAAATCTTAAAGATGAAATGTACACAATAGTTATTGATGGAAAAGAAATAAAACGCAATGCTTTTTTAATATGCATTGCAAATGCAGGACAATATGGAAATAATGCCTGGATTGCACCTGAAGCAAAAGTGAATGACGGAATATTGCATT
>NSIF01000012.1 GCA_002737665.1 Flavobacteriales bacterium
GATATCAAGTTGTTTGGGAACAGCCACCATTTTTAATGATTTATCCGTTCCAACAACTGGTGTAGTTACCAATTGGGTTTGGGACTTTGGTGATGGCTCACCAATTTCCAACCAGCAAAATCCTTCTCATATTTTCTTAAACGACACTACTTTCAATGTAACGCTTATTGTTACAAATACTGCTGGATGTATTGACACGGTAATCATTCCAGTAATTGTAAGTCCATTGCCAGTAGTTGCATTTTCTGCAGACACTTTGATAGGCTGCCCACTTTTTTGTGTGAATTTCACAGACCTATCAACAATATCTAATGGAGTAATTACTGCTTGGGCATGGGATTTTGGTGATGCTTCACTTCCTTCACCGATGCAAAATCCTTCCCATTGCTATGCTACATCTGGAACTTATTCTGTTACTCTTGTTGCTGTTGGTACAGGAGGTTGCACTTCTACTTTAACTATTCCGAATATGATTACGGTACAGCCAGTACCACATGCTGATTTTACCGCAACACCTAATCCAACAATTGTCCTAAGTCCTATAGTTACCTTTACCGATTTATCGACAGGAAATCCTTCAACATGGTCTTGGGATTTCGGCGATTTAACATCTGCATTAGATGTTGCGAACACTCAGAATGCACAGTACACTTATTCTGCTGAAGTAGGTGGTGTTTACCAAGTAAATCTTGTGGTAACAAATCAGTTTGGTTGCGTAGATGATACCACAATAGAAATTATTGTTAAGCCAGACTTTGCATTTTTCATTCCAAATTCATTTACTCCAAATGGCGACGGAAAGAACGATGGATTTTTTGGTTCTGGTTATGGAATAACTGACTATCAAATTTGGATATTTGATCGTTGGGGTAATTTAGTCTTTACATCAACTGATATTAATAAGGAATGGGATGGTACTGTATTGGGTCTTGGCGACGTTGTTCAAAATGATGTCTATGTCTGGAAGGTTATGTTGAGTGATATTTTTTATAAAAAACATAAATATATTGGTCACGTAACAGTTATTAAATAATTAACGGAGACCTTAAACATTAAATTAAACATTAAAAACAAATGAAACGTTTATTTTTAATTTCAATTTTTTTAGGTGTGCAAGTCCTTTCATTCGCACAATACAACCACACACAACTTTATGCCAATGGTAATATAGTTGAGCAAGGTCAATACAATGCTGACCCTGGTATTACTAGCACGGATAGCAAAGAAACCATTGCTAAAAAAATGGCTGTCGTCCACAAAATTGGAACATGGAAATACCATTATGAAAACGGATCTTTAGTTGCTGAAGAATATTATTCAAATGCTGGAATTTCAATTGGAGTTTGGAAAAACTGGCATGTAAATGGAAAGCTATCTTCAGAAATTAATCGTACTACGGGTATGGCAACTTATTACCATCAGAATGGAAGTAAAGCTGAAGAGGGGATTATTAATGCAGCGGGACAACATACAGGTAATTGGAAAGGATGGCACGAAAATGGAAAAGTTAATTATGTTGGTACATGGACTTCTACAGGATTAAAAACAGGTACTTGGAAGTACAATGATACAAATGAGCAACTTTTTGGTACAGAAATTTGGAATAACGGAGTGCTAGTTCATTAGTAATACAGTTTTTATTGAAAGGCGTTTTCTTATATGGGAAACGCCTTTTTTTATGATTTAATTGAAATGATGATACTTATCTTTGTTTGAATGACTAAAATTGAACGATATAAATTAGTAATCGAATGGTTTAAAAAAAATATGCCATTAGCAGAAACCGAATTAGCATATGAGAATTCTTTTCAATTATTAGTTGCTGTTATTTTATCTGCACAGTGTACCGATAAGCGTGTAAACCTAGTTACTCCAAAGTTGTTTGAACGATTTCCTGAAGCTTTGTCGCTTGGTGTCGCATCTCCAGATGAGGTTTTTACTTATATCAGAAGTATTTCTTATCCAAATAATAAAGCAAAACATTTGGTTGGAATGGCGAAAATGTTGATTTCGGATTTTAATGGATTGGTACCTGATTCAATAGAGGACTTAATTAAACTTCCTGGAGTTGGCCGAAAGACGGCTAATGTGATTTTATCCGTTGTTTATGATCAACCGGCTATGGCAGTTGATACGCACGTGTTTAGAGTATCGGCACGAATTGGATTAACCACAGGGGCGAAAACACCATTGCAAACAGAGTTACAGCTTGTGAAAAATATACCAAACAATCTTTTGTCTATTGCTCATCACTGGTTGATTTTGCATGGTCGATACATTTGTTTGGCTCGAAAACCTAAATGTATTTCTTGTGGATTGCAATCCTTTTGTAAATTTGGTTTGAGATCTAAATTTTAAAATTTGATTGCTTGTTAGAATTACATTTATATTTTTTAAGTAATCGAAAATTAGTGAAGAAATAAAATCATCTTTAGTTATTGAGAAATGAATAAAATAATTGCAGCATTCTTAATTTTTCCATCTGTATTTTTTGCTAATACGAATACTGCTATTCATTCAAATTTACTGTTTGAAGAAAATGTAGGACAAGTATCCTGTAAAAATATCAACGCGGAATCCTTAATTCATCCAATTGACGGCAAGGCCTTACTTTACGAAAATTCGGCCATTCGATTTATTTTAAAAGGCAGTTTACTCACATATTATTTTTCTGATCGAGGATATTCAATTGTGCAGAAAGATAATTTAGGAAATTTGAATCGAACTGATTTTTATTTTGAAAACGATGTTCGAATTCAACCGATAGGGGAAGTACTACAAAATTCAGCTAGTAATTATTATTTAGCATCTGGGCATTTTATTGCAAAAAGGTATTCTAAAATCGTTTATCAAGATATTGTCGGTGGAATTACTTTAGAATTTGCTGTAAAAGGAGATGCTATTGAAAAAACAATAATTTCAAATACTGCTTATCTTTTTCGGACTAATTTATTTCACAGCGTTGGTTCTATTGTAACGGAAGGTGAAGCAGGAAATCAATTACGTTATTCATCTGCTGCAGGTTTTTTTAATGAAACGTTAAGTGCTTCAAAGGTGAATGTTCAAATGTCAATTTCTACAATTAGTTGGCTTACATATTTGGGTGGAACAAATTCAGAGGATATTTTTGGAATAACGCTTGCTGCTGATAGTGGTGTTGTGGTAACTGGTAGAACAGGTAGTATAGATTACCCAACAACTGTTGGATCAATGCAAGATTCATTGTCATTAAGTTATGATGCTGTGATTACACGATTTGATAAAAATGGTATTTGTTTATGGTCAACTTACTATGGAGGAACAAATTTTGATGGAGCTTATCAGGTTGTGACCATTGGTTCTTCTTTTGTTATTTGTGGTATGACGAGCAGTACCGATCTTCCTATGCTTGCTCCAACGCAAGTTGGGAATAATGGAAGCTATGATGCATTTTTACTAATGCTTGATTGGAATGGTCAATTAGTTCGTTCTACCTATTATGGTGGTAGTGGCGGCGACCAGGGTATTTGTTTGGCAAAAGGACCAGGAAATGAAATTGTACTAGGCGGCTCAGCAACTTCTACCGATTTGCCTTTTGCAAGTTCTGGATTTCAAGCTACCATGGCTGGCCAAATTGATGCGTTTCTTGCTGTCTTTGATAATTCTTTGAATGTTATTTGGTCAACTTATTATGGAGGATCTAATTCTGAGGATATTCATTCACTTTGTATTACACCACAACAAGAAATTGCATTTCTTGGAGCAACGCAAAGTTTTGATTTTCCTATTACTGCTAACGCTTGGCAAATGGGTTTATTAAATCAACCTGATAATTATTTGGTCAAATTTGGAATGGATGGATCGCGGCATTATGCCACATTTTTTGGTGGAACAAATATGGAAGACGCCAATGGAATTACAGCTGATGCAGTTGGAAATTTATATTGTACAGGATTTACTTTCAGTGTTGATTTTCCCACACTCGGAACTATTTTTCAACCCAATTTGCAAGGGCAATCTGATATTTATGTTTCTAAATTTGATGTCAATGGTCAATTGGTTTGGTCAACTTTTGTTGGTGGAGCAGGGCAGGACGTAGGTTATGGAATTCATGTTTTAGGAAAGTATATTTTCATTTGTGGTCAAACGGAGAGTCCTACTTTTCCGGTTAGTGCGAATGCTATTCAATCTGCTTATGCAATGAATGGAGATGGATTTGTTATTAAGATGGACACTACAGGACAAATGATTACTGGAACATTTATGGGGGGAAATGGGGGAGATGGACTATTGGCATTAACTGTTGATGCTGATACAAATGTTATTGCTTGCGGTTCTACTTATAGCACAGATTTGCCTGTACTTAATCCATTCCAATTAATTAACGCAACAAATGGTGATGGTTACGTAGTGAAATTTGGAATGGCTGAAGAATTACTTTCTACTTCAATCCAAACCATAAACAATAACGTTTCTGTTTTCCCTAATCCTACCAATGATTATATTTTCGTTTCAACAGAGGGGCGCCGTATTACTTCTATTGAAATAGTTGATGTTTCCGGAAGGACTGTGCTGCTTGATCATTCAAACACTGATTTAATACGTATTGATTGTAAGCAACTCGTTAAAGGTGTCTATTTTATTAAGATAACTGAGCCTAATTTAGGTGTTCAAATTTGTCGTTTTGTTCGGAATTAATTCCAATTATTTTTTATGACTATTCTTAGATCTGACAATGCTAATTTGAAATTTTTTTTCGGTATTATTCTTATTTGTTGTGGTTGGATTATTTGTTTCAATGTTTTGATGTGGGCGATTGGAATTTCATTTTTTCTTTTGGGTTCAATAATAGTTTTATTTTCAAAAAAATCATTATTAATCAAATTACTTGCAGTTGGGATTCCAATTTTATTGTGGTTTGTTGGATTCGAACTAATTCTTAATCAGCTTAACAAACAGAAGTCAAGCGGCGTTGCGATTTCAAAAGATTCTGTATTATTGGATTCTACTAAAAAGTAAATTAAGAAATAATAGTTCATCCAATTTTTTTTGTAAATTTTGCAATTGGATTAAAAACATTTTTTATTTCATATTCACAAATTGCACAGGTAATTCGTAATTTCCTTTTCTTACAAGTGAAATTACAGCTTGTAAATCATCGATTTTTTTAGCTGTAACTCGAATCATATCTTCCATTTGTTGTGCCTGCACTTTAAGCTTGGCATCTTTAATGTCTTTTTGAATTTTTCTGGCTGAATCTTTATCTATTCCTTGTTTTATCTTAATGTCTTTCTTTACCATATTACCTGATGCGTAATGTTCTTTTCCTTCATCAATACAGCGCGGATCAATTTGCTGTTTGATCATTCTATTTCGGATAATATCTACAATAGATTGTAACCGCATCTCGTCTTCTGTTAATATATTTAGACTGAGGTCTTTTTTGTTTAATTCAATCTCACTTTTTGTTCCTTTAAAATCAAATCGCCCAAAAATTTCTTTGCGTGCACTGTTGATAGCATTGTCTAATGTTTGGGTATCTATTTTGCTGACGATATCGAATGAAGGCATATTGGTTGTTGGTTAGTATAAGGAGTTAATAAAATCTAATTCCAGCTCTCCACTTTTAGGCTTTCTGTGTAAACAATTATTTTTGAAATATTTGAATACCCCATTTCTTTTAAAACTACGGCATAATTGTCAATTTGTTTACGATATTTTATATTTTCTGCACCAGTTTTATAATCTAATATAATGGTTTCTGATTGATTTTCAATCACCCGATCAGGCCTTAAACTACTTCCGTTAGGCAAAAGTAATTCTGTTTCTTTTCTAATTTTACCAAGTCCTGAAAAGCAGTTTTCTAAAGCTGGTATATTTATTATTTTAATTATGAGTTGTTTCAGTTCTTCGCTTTCAATTCGGTCGATAATCCCATTTTGAATTGCTTTCTCAATGGCGGAATCAATATCACTTTTAGTATTGATATCGGCAAGAATTTTGTGCAGTAAATTTCCTTTGTCCCGACTTCCATGCAGGTCATCGTGTTTCCAATGCTCAGCACTTGTTGATCGAATACGTACACTGTTCTCCCAAGTATTACTGTTCATATTTTCCGGACGAATACAAACTATTTTATTTTTTTCTGAAGGAATAGTTGGAACCGCTGAGCCACTTTCGTAAATATTATTTACAAATGGGCAGCCCATTTGTACTAGTGTTGAATTAAATAAATCGCTTACCGTGCTGGCTATCGAATTTGTTTTTAATGATATTTCAGTTATTATATACAATCTATTTTGTGGTCGAGTCATAGCAACATAGAGCATGTTTAGATGGTCAAGAAAAACTTTATTTAATTCATCTTGATAAACTGCGTCATATTGTGTAGTTGCGACAGCTTTATTTAGTGAGATGAGTGCTACAGGAAGTTCAGGTAATTCTGGATCATTAATTTCAACCCATTTTTGTTCTGCTTTAAGTTTTATTTTCCAATTAGCAAAGGGTATAATAACAACTGGAAATTCCAATCCTTTTGCCCTATGAATAGTCATTACTGTTACAGCATCCATGCCTTCTGGAACTACTATGGATGCCTTAATACTTCTTTCTTCCCACCAATCGAAAAAATCTATTTTATCTTTACTTCTACTCGTAGCGTAGTTTAATATTTCGTCTAAGAAAAATATTAAATAGGAATCTGATTTTGTTCCAAGGTCAAAGAAATTAATCAGTTCTTCGCAGCGTTGGTAAATTGGAAGTCGTGCAAATTTTAATGTATCAAAATTAAAATTTTGTTTTTTTAGAAAGAGTGAAATGTCGTTTGCTAATTCATGAAATTCTATTAATGATTCATGTAAGGTTTTATTAATTCTATTTGTGGAAATAAGATATTCCAAAACTTGAGCGCTTGCTAATTCATCTGCTGGGTAGTCTATGCAGCGCAGCAGGGCTACCATGAATGACACAATTGGTGAATTATTTAGTAACAACGACTCAGCTGAAAGAACAGGAATGCCTGCTTCAAGCAGTGCGGTTGCAATTGCAGCACCTTCTTTATTGGCTCGCACTAGAATTGCTATGTCCGAATAAGAATATCCATCACTTCGAATTTGTTCAATTAAATCGATTGCTTTTGTAATCTGCAGCGCTGTCTCGGCGTTTTTGTCCGTTGTGATGGCTTCTATTCTAACATATCCTCCAGTATTTCCAGCTTTTGGAATTTGTTCTAACTTATCGTAAATTAATTTTGACGTAGTATCTAATTGTTCAGATGCAATTCTGAAAAATTTATTATTAAAATCAACAACTTCTATTTTGCTTCGCCAGTTATTTTCAAGGTACTTTTCTCCATGGTTTCTGACTAAACTTTTTTCTCGTTCTTTAATCAGGGGGTTATCTGTTTTTGAGGGTAGGTACGGAAGTTTTACAAATTGTTCTACTTCGCCACCTCTAAATCTGTAAATGGATTGCTTGCCATCACCTACAACCATGTTGAAATTGTTTCCAGCTAGTGCGTTTTCTATGAGTGGTAGTAAATTTTGCCATTGCACAATGGAAGTGTCTTGAAATTCGTCAATAAGGTAATTTGTATATTTTTCGCCAAGCCTTTCGTAAATGAATGGTATTGGCTCTGCTAAAACTACTTGTGCTATGATTCTATTAAAATCTGAAATGGGTATAGTATTTTGTTCCGTTCGAAAGCTGAAAATAATTTTTTCTATCTCATTTAATAAAGCAATAGTATAAATATTTTTACGGATTAATTCTCTAAAATAATAATTTGGGTATTCCTCAACAAAAATTGTTGTAAGTTCTTCCCAATAAATTTTTAATTGATCTTGAATTGTGCTTATTGTAATTTTTGATGCTTTTGAACATGTTGATGAGTACAATATACCCTGGTTAACCTTTGAATTGATTTGTTTCGAGCCACCATCAAATTTAAATGGTTTTGAATTTTCGTATGAATTTAATCTCGTTGCAATTCCACTTTTGCCACCTACAAAATCTGAGATTCCCAACCCAGAATTTTTAATTAAAGTATTGGCATTTTTTGCAATACCCCTTACCTTTTCTTCAAATGCTATTTTTAGATTTAGCAGTCGATCTCTAATACTTAAAAAATCGTCGATACTTAAATGGAGAAGTTTTTTCGCATTATCAAATCCTTCTTCATTGAGCAAATTAGTAGCAGTGCTTTTTAATGCCCATTCAAGTTCCCATGAATTCCCTTCCTCTGCATTTGCTTCTGAGAATTGAATGAGTATATCTGTTAATTTTTCATCTTCGCCAATTTTACTGATCAACACGTCTACAGCTTCAGCAATTAATTTTTTTCCATCTGCTTCAATTTCAAAATTAACAGGTAGTCGTAAATCATGGGCAAAGGCCCTTACTATTCGATGTGTGAAACTGTCAATTGTTCCAATTGCAAAATCTGTGTAGTTATGAAGAATGGCAGATAAAATAAGGGTTGCTCTTTTTGATAACGTAATTAAATCAATTTTTAATTCAGCACTTAATTCGCTGGCCATTGTGGACGTACTGCCTGGTAGTAGTTTGGATAATTCTTTTAAAGAGGCAATGATTCTTGATTTCATTTCTGCCGCTGCTTTATTGGTAAACGTAGTGGCTAGAATTTGTCTGTATAGTTGTGGTATTTCTCCTGTATCTGCTAACGCAAGACGCAGGTATTCCTTCACGAGTGTGAATGTTTTTCCTGAACCTGCGGATGATTTATAAACAGTAAAATTGTTTGGTGCTTTATTCACTTTATAATTTTTGTATTTTGTTTAAACTCAGCTTTTAATTTTGTTTTCCATATGTTAATTACTAGACTGTAAATGGATACTCATTACTGCCACAAGCGCAGCTGTTTCCGTTCGGAGCCTTCGTGTTCCAAGGGTGATGGGTACGAATTTATGTGCTATAGCTAACTCAATTTCAGGTATTGAAAAATCGCCTTCTGGACCAATTAGAATATAAATTCCCTCCTCTAGATTAAAATTAGCATTTAATATTTTTTTCTCTCCTGTTGCACAATGAGCTATAAATTTTTGAGCGTTTAATGGAATACTATTTAAAAAATCTTTAAATGAAACAACACCTGTGATAGTTGGCAACCAACTTTGTTGTGATTGTTTAATTGCTGCAACAGTAACTTTTTCCATTCGCTCCATTTTTACTGTAAATCGTTCTGAATGTTCGCAGCCAATTAGTATAATGGAATCAATTCCAATTTCTGTCGCTTTCTCAATAAACCATTCTAGTCGGTCAAGATTTTTAGTTGGGGCAATTGCTATGTGTAATTTGTATGCACGATCTGATTTTTCTTTTTCGCGAGTTTGTATTTCCAATGAACATCTTTTTGGATGATCTTCATTCACCACTGCAATCGCTCGTGTTCCCTTGCCATCTACTAAAATAACTTCGCTGCCAATGACTAAACGTAAAACACGAATGGCGTGTTTCGATTCATCTTCGTCTAGTGTTATATTGTTGGGACTAAGGTCTGAGACGTAAAATGTATGCATGGTTAATTTGTACTATTCTCCTTCTAAAATAAATTAGCAAATTATTTTTTTCTTTCGATTGCTCGTAAAGCCGCAGCAACAATATCTTTTGTATCAAGGCCGTATTTAGTCATCAATTGATCTGGCGTTCCACTCTCACCAAAGCTATCATTAACAGCTACCATTTCTAATGGAGTAGGTATTGTGCTGGTCAGTACATGGGAAATACTTTCACCGAGACCTCCAAATTTATTATGCTCCTCTGCAGATACAGCACACTTGGTTTTTTTTATTGATGCTATGATTGCTGCTTCATCAAGTGGTTTAATGGTATGTATATTTATTATTTCAGCAGAAATTCCTTGCTTTTGTAAAATTTCCCATGCTTCAATGGCCTTCCAAACTAAATGCCCTGTAGCAAATATACTTACGTCTGTGCCATCATAAAGTGTAATTGCTTTTCCTATTTCAAATTGCTGGTCAGCTGCAGTAAAATTGGGAACTGATGGACGACCAAATCGAAGGTAAACAGGGCCAACATAATCTGCAATTGCAATAGTTGCCGCTTTAGTTTGATTGTAATCGCATGGATTAATAACAACCATTCCAGGAAGCATTTTCATTAATCCGATATCTTCTAATATTTGATGTGTTGCACCATCTTCACCAAGTGTTAAACCTGCATGGGAGGCACAGATTTTTACATTTTTACCAGAGTATGCAACGGATTGTCGTATTTGGTCATACACACGGCCAGTAGAAAAATTGGCAAATGTTCCTGTGAATGGAATTTTTCCGCCGATTGTTAAGCCAGCTGCAATGCCAATCATGTTTGCTTCCGCAATTCCAACTTGATAAAAACGTTCTGGATGATCTTTTTGAAACGCATCCATTTTTAATGAGCCCGTAAGATCCGCGCAAAGTGCCACGACATTTGTATTCTTTTTTCCCAATTCAGAAAGTCCTGCTCCAAACCCAGACCTGGTATCTTTTTTTTCCGTTGTAGTGAATTTATTCTCCATAAAAATTAATATAATTTTACTGTTATTGCACCACCCGATTCAATTTTAAATTTACGTTCTACTGTATAAATTGTTTCGTGTGCAGCTTTTGTTCGAAATATAATTCGGTAATTCCCAGGTTGAAGAACAATGTTTTCATTCAATTGGCTAGAAGTTAAATTAGAAATCCAAACTAATTTATTTTTTTCTTCCAAAAACAATTGCCCTGTTCCTTCCGAAGGTTTGAAAATACTAACCATACCTGCTTGTGGAATTTGAATTAATGTTGTTTTGTTTTGCCCTACATCAATATCGCTCATGTAAATTCTGGGTAGTGTTAATATTTCGATATCATATTTCCCTACAATGTATTTTTCGATTTTTCCGAAATCTTGCATATTCATAGTTTCCATTAAATCTTTTTTCCTAACTATGCATTGTAAGCGTTGGTAATTATTTATTCCTGATACTTGAAGATTTAAATATCCTTGAGGCGCATCGACTGCAATAATATTGTGCTTGCCCGGTATAATTGTAATATTTTCTTTGACAACTTGCGGAATTGTATGCAACACTAATTTATAGGTGCTTAAAGGATCCAAAACAATTGTGTCGGGTATCCCTCGATTATTCATCGTGTGCATGTAGTTATACCTAATAACACCGTTTTGCTGGTCATAAAAAGTCATTGTTACATCTGTCTCCGCTGGCTTTCCTGCAATGTCAAGTAAATTTACCTGCGCAGTTGTGCTGTTCATGGCTTGTGAAACCACTATGTTAAGGATGTTATTAAATGTAGCTTCCTCTGCAACATTATAAACTTTACCAATACAATTAAGTGACGAGTAATCTACTGTCCCAATTCCTAAAACAAATGGCTTTAGGACTATTCCTTTACTCTGAAGCGCTAAAGAAACTGCACATGGATCGCCACCGCATTCTTCAATTCCATCTGTAATTAAAATAATAATATTTCTTGTAGTTTTTCCATCTGTTGGAAAATCGTCACCACATTTTTCTAATGTAAATGCAATTGGAGTTGTTCCTTTAGGTACAATTCTATCAATGGTATTTTTCATTAAGGGAACGCACACTGATGGTTTGCCAATTGCAACTTCTAGCTTAGTGTCTTGACAATTTCGGTTAGGTAATATATTATATTGGTGTCCAAAACATCGTAATCCTATTTCTAGGTTATTGATATTTTTTAAACTGTCAAGAAAATTGGCGAATAATTTTTTTGCAATATCCATTTTTATTCCAGACTGCCATGTTCCATACATGCTAAAGGATGCATCGAAAACAAATAGAATCCTTGTAAGTGGTTGCGAATAGGAACGTGCTTGCGATTTTAAATTTACTGGAATGAAAATAATTCCAATCAGACTAAAAATCAATAACCGATGAAATAGTTTTAATTTTTTCATAGTTTAATAGTCGCCACTTGTTTCGGGCAGTTGGTTCAAAGCTTGTGCCAGTTGATCATCGTTTGGTGCAACGCCATGCCATTTATGTGAACCCATCATAAAATCAACCCCTGCACCCATTTCGGTTTTCATTAGTATAACGACAGGTTTACCTTTTCCTGTATGTGATTTTGCTATTTTAAGTCCTTCTAATACTTCTGCTATTTTATTTCCGTCGCTAATTTTCAAAACTTTCCATCCAAAAGCATTGAATTTGGCTTCTAAATCACCCAATGGTAAAACTTTATCAGTAGGTCCATCAATTTGTTGGCCATTTACATCAATGGTGCAAATTAAATTATCTACTTTATTTCCAGCTGCATACATGGTAGCTTCCCAGATCTGTCCTTCACCTAATTCTCCATCTCCATGCAACGTATAAACAATTGAGTTATCGTTATTTAATTTTTTTGCAAGTGCAGCGCCAATCGCCACCGACATACCCTGTCCTAATGAACCAGATGCAATTCTTACACCAGGAAGATGTTCATGCGTTGTTGGGTGGCCCTGTAATCGAGTATTTAATTTACGGAATGTTCCTAATTCACTTACAGGAAAGTAACCAGATCGGGCTAATGTGCTGTAAAAGACAGGCGAAATGTGTCCATTCGACAAGAAAAATAGGTCTTCATTGTACCCATTCATATTGAAATCTTTAGCGTTATGCTTCATTATCTCGAAATAAAGGGAGACAAAATATTCGGTACAGCCCAAAGAACCACCCGGATGTCCAGAATTAACGGCGTGAACCATTCTTACAATGTCTCTTCTTACCTGTGAACACAGGCTTTCTAGCTCTTTTACTGTAGGCATAATTAAATTTAAAATAAATTTGTTAAGCTTGCTAAATTTTGGCTTCAAAAGTAAAACCTTTCTCTTGTAGGCATTCATTGTGTTCATAACATTCGCTTTTAGTTGAAAACTGCGCACCACATCAAATAAGAGATTCGGCTCCATTATTTTGAAAATAGTATTTTTGCGCCCTAGAGCTTGCATTGAATTTACCTTTTTAAAACAATTAATATAAATTATGGCCTTAAAGTGTGGTATTGTTGGTTTGCCGAACGTGGGAAAATCGACTTTGTTCAATTGCTTGTCAAATGCAAAAGCACAAGCAGCTAATTTTCCTTTTTGTACTATTGAGCCTAATGTCGGTGTGATCACTGTTCCCGATGCTCGAATGAATATACTTGCTGAGCTTGTAAAACCTGAGCGCGTAGTTCCAACAACAATCGAAATTGTCGATATTGCTGGGTTAGTAAAGGGTGCGAGCAAGGGGGAAGGCCTAGGGAATAAATTCCTAGCCAATATTAGAGAAACAAACGCAATACTTCATGTGGTGCGTTGCTTTGATGACCCGAATGTGGTTCATGTTGATGGCTCTGTTAATCCAGTTCGTGATAAGGAGATCATTGATATGGAGTTGCAATTTAAAGATTTGGAAGCGGTAGAATTACGATTGAAAAAATTGGAGAAACAGGCAAAGTCTGGTGTTGATAAAGACGCTAAAAAAACCTACGATATTCTTCAACAAATTAAAGATGCTTTGAATCAAGGCAAGTCGGCAAGAACGGTTGTAATTGCCAAAGAAGAATTGAAATTTATTGATGATTTACATCTATTGACTGTAAAGCCGGTTTTATATGTTTGTAATGTTGACGAAGCTTCAGTAAAATCTGGCAATAAGCATACGCAAGCATTAATGGAAGCAGTAAAGGATGAGTCTGCAGAAGTTATGATGATTACCGCTGCAATGGAGGCTGATATTGCAGCAATGGATAGCTTTGAAGATCGTCAGGCATTCCTTGCTGATATTGGTTTGGAAGAACCGGGTGTGAATAAACTTATTAGTGCTGCTTATAAATTACTAGATCTGCAGACTTATTTCACTTGTGGAGTCAAGGAAGTTCGTGCATGGACTATCACGCGTGGAATGAGTGCACCACAAGCAGCAGGTGTTATTCACACCGATTTTGAAAAAGGATTTATCAAAGCAGAGGTAATTTCCTACACTGATTTTACTTCATTGGGTTCTGAATCGGCTTGTCGTGATAATGGTAAAATTAGAATTGAAGGAAAAGAATATGTTGTAGCAGACGGTGATGTAATGCATTTTCGATTTAATGTATAGCAATGGAAGAGTTTGGCTATATTTTGTTTTTTTTGTTAGTTTGGTTTGTAGTTCCATTTCTTATAGGAACATTGTTATTTAAATTTTTAAAAAAGCGTTGGAAAGCATTAAGCAAAGAAAAAGGATTAGTACGATTTTTTAATTACGGAGTTTTTTTAATTTGCGCTTTAGTAGGATGGTTTTTCGAAATGTTAGTGTTAACTGGTATAAAAATGATACTGTGAATTTTCGATTTTCGGATGTTCAAATTATAAATTAAGAAATGGCTAAAGATTCAAATTATAATGAAGACAGTGTAAAGTCACTTGACTGGAAAGATCATATTCGGTTGCGTCCAGGAATGTATATTGGTAAGTTAGGAGATGGTTCTTCTCCCGATGATGGTATTTATATTTTGTTGAAAGAAGTAGTTGATAATTGTGTTGATGAATTTGTGATGGGTCATGGAAAAGTGATTGATGTGACTATAAAAGATGGCATTGTAACAGTTCGTGATTTTGGTCGTGGAATTCCATTAGGGAAAGTGATTGATTGCGTATCCAAAATTAATACAGGAGCAAAATACGATTCTGAAGCATTTAAAAAATCAGTTGGCTTAAATGGTGTTGGAACTAAGGCTGTAAATGCATTATCAATGTGGTTTCAGGTGCAGGCAGTGCGCGATGGGAAATCAAAATTAGCAGAATTTAAACGAGGGGATCTTATTAAAGATGATCGGATAAAATCTACTGATGAGGCTGATGGTACAATAATTTCTTTTCGTCCAGATGAAAAGGTATTTTTCAATTACCATTACATCAATGATTATGTAGAAAAAATGTTGTGGAATTATGCCTATTTAAATTCCGGATTAACACTTCGCTACAATGGGAATTCAATAAAATCTGAAAATGGTTTATTGGATTTATTAACGAAAAATTTGACTGGTCCAATTGTTTATCCAATCATTCATTTGCGAGGTGAAGATATTGAAGTGGCGATTACACACAGCGACCAGCAATATGTTGAAGAGTATTTTTCTTTTGTGAATGGACAGCATACCACTCAAGGTGGAACACACCAAGCGGCATTTCGAGAGGCGGTGGTGAAAGTTATTCGTGATTTTTATAAGAAAGATTACGAGGCCTCAGATATCCGAACATCAATTGTATCTGCTGTTGCAGTTAAAGTTTTGGAACCTGTTTTTGAATCGCAAACAAAAACGAAGTTAGGGTCACAGGACGTTGGACCCAAGGGGCCAAGTATGCGTACTTTTATTTATGATTTTTTGAAAGTTGAATTGGATAATTACCTTCATAAAAATCCTGAGACAGCCGACTTGTATCAACGTAAAATTTTGCAAAGTGAGCGGGAGCGCAAAGAACTTTCAGGAATTCAGAAATTGGCTCGTGACAGGGCAAAAAAGGCAAATCTTCATAATAGAAAGTTGCGCGATTGTAGAGTTCATTTGAATGATATGAAAGATGAGCGTAGATTACACTCTTCGCTATTCATTACAGAGGGTGATTCTGCAAGTGGATCAATCACAAAAGCACGCGACGTTTCCACACAGGCGGTTTTTAGTCTTAAAGGAAAACCATTGAATGCTTATGGATTAACAAAAAAAATTGTCTATGAAAATGAGGAATTTAATCTTATTCAGGCGGCAATGGATATTGAGGATGGTTTAGAAAATCTTCGGTACAACAATATTGTAATCTCTACTGATGCCGATGTGGATGGAATGCATATTCGTCTATTACTAATGACTTTTTTCCTTCAATTTTTTCCAGACCTTGTAAAAAATGGACATTTGTATATTTTGCAAACGCCTTTGTTTCGAGTTCGAAATAAAAAAGAAACCATTTATTGTTATTCAGAAGAAGAACGTAGAAATGCAGTAGCAAAATTAGGAGTGAAACCAGAAATTACTCGCTTTAAAGGGCTTGGAGAAATTTCTCCTGATGAGTTCAAGCATTTCATTGGAAAAGATATTCGATTAGAGCCCGTAATACTTGGAGTTGGGACAAGCATTCCTGCAATTCTTTCTTATTACATGGGTAAAAATACGCCGGAACGCCAGGATCATATTATCGCGAATTTACGTGTTGAAAAAGATCTTGTGGATGGAGCAGTGGCAATTCAAGTAGAGGAAAAGGTATAATTTATTTAATTGATTTGTAAGCGATCGATATATTATGGCAACAAAAGACAATGAAGGACTTTTTGAAAATCAGGATGATGCTAATGGCGGGCAACACCATGGAGAGCGGAATGATTTGCGCATGGTTTCTGGCATGTATGAAAATTGGTTTCTTGAATACGCTTCATACGTAATTCTAGAGCGTGCTGTTCCTTATATTGAAGATGGTTTAAAACCTGTGCAACGCCGTATCCTCCATTCGATGTGGGAAATGGAAGATGGCCGCTATAATAAGGTTGCGAATATCATTGGTAATACTATGAAATTTCACCCCCATGGTGATGCTTCTATTGGTGATGCTTTAGTTCAGCTAGGACAAAAGGATTTATTAATTGATCAACAAGGAAACTGGGGAAATATATATACTGGCGATCGTGCTGCAGCTCCTCGATACATAGAGGCAAGACTTTCTAAGTTTGCGTTGGATGTTGTTTTTAATCCTAAGACAACAGTTTGGCAGGCGAGTTATGATGGACGTAATCGAGAGCCAGTAACTTTACCAATGAAATTTCCTTTGTTGTTAGCACAAGGTGTGGAAGGAATAGCTGTTGGTCTTGCTTGCAAAATTTTGCCACATAATTTTTGTGAATTAATTGATGCATCTATTGCTGCACTGCGTGGTCGTAAATCTGATTTGTATCCTGATTTTATTACTGGAGGCACAGCAGATTTTTCTGGTTATAATGATGGACTACGAGGTGGTAAAATACGTGTAAGAGGAAAAATTAAAGTAAAAGATAGTAAAACACTCATTGTCACTGAAATTCCATTTGGTACCACAACTGGAAGTTTGATCGATTCTGTTATTGCCGCAAATGAAAAAGGTAAAATTAAAATCAGAAAGATTGAGGATAATACAGCCGAGTTTGTTGAGGTAATGATTCATTTACAACCTGGTACTTCTACTGATAAAACCATTGATGCACTATACGCATTTACAGATTGTGAAGTTTCTATTTCTCCAAATGCTTGTATTATAGAAAATGAACGTCCTCGTTTTGTGGGCGTGAATGAAATGCTTAAAATTTCCACAGCAAAAACGTTGGAGCTACTTCAAAAGGAATTGGAAATTGAATTACACGAATTGCAAGAACAGTGGCACTTTTCTTCACTTGAGAAAATTTTTATTAAGGAAGAAATGTACATTGATTTTAAAAAGTACAGTGATCGAGAAAATCTTTATAAATATTTATACGATTGTTTTAAACCTTATAAGAAAAAGTTGCTTCGTGACATTAGCGATGAAGATTTACATCGACTGACTCAGATACCGATGATTCGTATTACTCGTTTTGATACGATCAAGGCAGATGAAAAAATGCAAGATCTTGAAAATAAAATTAAAGGTGTAAAGCATCATCTTGATCATTTGGTTGATTTCGCAGTCGATTATTTTAAAGATTTAAAAAAGAAATACGGTGCTGGCCGAGAACGAAAAACTGAAATTCGTCAATTTGAAATCATTGAGGCTCGGCAGGTGGTAATGAATAATGTTAAATTGTACGCTAATAAAGAAGAAGGTTTTATTGGTACTGGTTTGAAAAAAGATGAATTTATTTGTGATTGTTCAGATCTTGATGAGGTAATTGTTTTTCGTCGTGATGGTTTTATGATGGTTACTAAGGTGGCAGATAAAACGTATGTAGGGAAAGATATTATTCACATGGCTATTTTCAAGAAAGGAGATGATAAAACTGTTTACAACATGGCTTATCGTGATGGGCGTGGTGGAAATGTAATGGTGAAGCGTTTTAATGTAACTGCTGTAACACGCGATAAGGAATATGCACTCTCTCGTGGATCTAAAGAATCTAAAGTCCATTATTTTTCTGTTTGTCCGAATGGTGAAAATGAGATTATTAAAATTTCATTAACAGAAAAGTCTGGCGCGAGAAAGTTAGAGTTTGATATGGATCTTAGTCAGGTTGCCGTAAAAGGGCGCGATTCTCAAGGTAATATTCTCACTCGTTATCCTGTACGCAAGATTGTTTTGAAGTCAAAAGGAAAAGTTGCGATAGTAAAACAGAAAGTTTGGTTTGACGATTTAACGCATCGCTTGAATTACGAAGAGCGAGGAACTTACCTTGGTAATTACGGTCCCGATGATAGAATTCTTTCCATTACACAAACAGGACATTATCGAATGACGGGCTTTGAAACTTCATTGCATTTTGATGACGATATGATTCGTATTGAAAAGTATGATTCAAGCGCCATTACTACTTGCATTTATTTTGATGGCGAAAGTAAAAATTATCTTATTAAACGTTTTGCTTTTGATTTCACGGATAAGAAAACTCTTTTTATTACAGAGCATACTGATTCTAGAATTGAACATATTTGTAATAATCCTGGTCAAAAAATTGTCTTGAAATTTAAAAAATCAAAAGGAATTGAGCCAAAACCTGAAAAAATTACGGCCGATGATTTTATAGAAGTTCGAAATATGAAAGCGAAGGGTAATAAATTAAGCGCTGGAAAAATTTCTGAAATTGATATGATTGACCCATTTTCAAAAGTTACCGCTGATGAAATAGAAAGTGAAGAAGTGGGCGAGAGTCCACTAGACCAACTTCGCAAATCGAAGGAAACGGGTAAGAAGAATGGACCACAAGGGAAGCTTTTTTAAATGGGGCGTTTAATTGTTTTCGTTTTTGTCTTTTAAATTGAGATTTTTGATTAATAAATTCAAAATTTGAATCATTTAAAATCTGCAATTGTTTTTGGCTCTTCCGGTTTAGTTGGTTTAGCTCTTTTGGAGCAACTTTTAAATGATGATCGCTACAAAACTGTAAAAATTCTTGTTCGAAAATCAATTGGTATCAAGCACCCAAAGTTGGACGAATTAATTATTGATTTTAATAAGTTTGAAGATTTTCGAGATCAAGTTACGGGCGACGATTTGTTTTGTTGCTTGGGAACAACCTTACACAACGCTGGTTCAGCGGAGGCCTTTAGAAAAGTAGATTTTGAATGGGTTAGGTGTTGTGCCGTGTACGGTTGTGAAAATGGGATTAAAAATTTTATTGTTGTGTCATCTGTTGGCGCAAATGCAAATTCCAAAAATCTTTATTTGCGTACAAAAGGTGAAATGGAAAAAGCGATAGCTGTTTTTAAATTTGAAAAGCTTGTTATTTTACGACCTTCAATCTTATTAGGAGATCGTAAAACATTTAGGTTAGGAGAAGTTATTGGGAAGTTTTTAGTGCTGCTATTTTCGTTTTTAATTCCCAAGCGCTATAAAGGTGTAGCAGCAAGTGTTGTTGCAGCTACAATGGTTAATGCTTCAAATCATGCTACGTTTGAGGGTGTAATCGAAAACGAACAAATTATTTCATTTTAACGAGTTTTTTAAATTTATTTTAAATTCAAATTTAATTTTTAGAAAGTTTACCATAATATTCCAGCTTTTCAGACTTGTATCTTAAGCTTACAATATAAATTCCATTCGCTAAAAAACGGATATCTATTTTTTGATTCGCAGCAGTTATTTTTTCCGTATGAACTATTTTTCCTTCTAGCGTTAGTAGGCATAGTTCAGCTTCTGAAAAAATTTCGTTCGGATTTTGAAATGTGAAATAATCATTTGCTGGATTTGGAAAAAGTGTAAGATGCATATTATTAAAATTTTCTTCAATGCCAATGCTTGAGTTACAAATGGAACCAGCGAGAATTGTTTCGTTTGGTTTTTCATTGTATTGATATTCCAAAAGTGTGATTCCATTTATTGATGAAACAGATATTTTCATCCAACCATAAAAGAAGTCATTTCCTATTTGCATTCTGAATCCAACGAAACCGGTTTGATTATTTAGTGAAGTATAAGTGGAAGAATATAAAACACCTTGCCCACCACCAATTCTCCATGTACTTGCTGCACCTATTGCAGTGCCTGTAGTTAGAAATTGGATATTGTCACTTGAAATTCCTGTGGTTATTATTCCTCTTCCATAATTTTCTAGATAAAATGTATTTGCATTATACCATAAACCATAAAAGCGTGGGACCGGCCCAGCTGTTTCAAAACTATTCCATGTTGATGTGGGTGTTGTTGTAATAGTTAATGTTTCACATATTTGTTGCCAAGGATTCTTAAATGATATTCTGAAATTTTTTGTGTTGTTTTGAACTGCACTCACATTGCCTCCAATAATTGATGCGTTAGTAAATGTTAGTAATATGTTATTTACTGAATTTGATGAGCTGTGGTTTGTTGCTTGGCCACTAAAATTCATTGTTGCACTTTTTCCATTACTAGCCGTAACAATGGATACTGTTAATCCTGCTGGAACATTCGTAATGTTATAATGTACACCTGCAACTAAATTGCCTCCACTGATTGAAAACTGAGTACTTCCACAAGCATAAATACTTATTGGAGGCATTTCAATTGTTCCATTGTTTGCAAGGGCTTCAACTAAATCTGTTTTTGTATAAGCGAAAAAATCATTTAAAACCACACAGCTATTAGTAGAAAGAGGGTTTAGTAATCCAGTAGCTACTAAATTATCATACTGCCACAACGATTGTCTTGATGGCGTTAACAGGGCCGCTTCCATTCTATCATTTTGTTCCATCGTAAAGTTTTTCATACACGATGTATTGTAATCCATGTAGTTTTCCCCATTTATTGGTCCTGTGCATGCCGTAACTAAACAGCCCGCACCAGCGTTATCAGCAGGTGGTGTATCTGCACAATAATCTCCATTTCCAGTGCAGCTATTCCCTTCGAAAGTATGGTATAGATTTAGGTAATGCCCACATTCATGTGTAAAGGTTTGATTAAATTCTAAATAATTATAGGATGAACCACCTTGACCAAAATAGACATAATTGTAAACCATTCTTGCAGTTCCATTATTGCTCATGAATGTTGATGGGTACCAACACACCCCTGAATTATTAGTCGTATTGTTGGCATATAAATCATTCATGATATAAACATTAAAGTATTTGTGATTTTCCCATGCACACGAAATAATTTCATTATCCCAACCACTTCCGTTTCCAAATCCAGATTGTTTGTCTTGGTAATAGACTACGCCAGTTGTAGGATTTCCTTTTGGATCTATTAGCGCTCTGGCAAAACGAATTTTAGTATAAGATTTTACTCCTGCAAAAATTGGATTGACGGTTGAATAATCTGCATCTATACCTGCAAAAGTTAAGTTTAAATCATTTACCGCATAATTTATTTGACTCATGGGAACACCCGCGCTTCCTTGGGGATGAAAAACATGAAATACAATAGGGATGGTTACGATGCAGGAAGTGTCTGGTAAAATTGAATTTGTATTTATCGGATTTATTAATCGTTCAAGATAATTTTTTGTAAAAAGTTTAGTAGAATTTAAACCCTCCTCTGTTGTAATTTGCTGATGTAGTATCTCAATTTCTTTAGCGAGGCCGTGGTCAGCTGACGTTAATTCAATTGTGGAAGGTTCTGCTGGAGTTGTTTGCGCTGTGGAATTGCTTGCAAAGCAAATAATTATAATTAATAATTTAATAATTTTCATTTCTTTCAGTTAGAAGTGTTTAATTTTAAAAGAGAAATCGTATTTTATTGATTGAGTGCTACATGTTTTTAATTGTTTAAATATACTAATTTTTCTGTTTCTATTGTATGTTAACTCGCCATAATAAAGTCTGTGCCTTCTTCAAATTTTTTTCTTTTTAACATCCTTCTTATTTCATCTCTTGCTCCACGGGTTCCCACATAACTTACAACGTATGCCAATTCTTTTTCTGGCATCTCCTCCGCTTCAAAAACGGTTAGTCCATTAAATACCTTTCCTGTCTTTTTCGGATCTACGTCGAGGTAACCACCAAAAGAATAATTAGATGCTAATAGAAGATCACTTTTTTTTCGTGTACCTCTTCCTGCACCACACAACCATATTTTTCTACCTTTTATTTTTTCTTTTAAATATTTTATGAGATAATTGGTCTTGATTTTATTAAATGCGTCACTCGAATAGCGGTCATCTAATCGGGACAATCTACTTGCTAAATCATTCCAATAAAGTAACTGCCGCTTGACTTTTCCCATTTTAATACCAGCATCTAACCACCTAAGCCATAATTCATAATCCTCAGGAAAATCACCATTTTGATAAACTCCAAAATTTTCCGTGATCTGTTTCCTAAATACAACTGAAGGATGTGCGATGGGCGATTCAACAAAACGATTTACATTAATATCTTCAGTGCTCGTTATTGAATTTATCCAATGTACATGTGTTGCATAACCTTCTTGCATAGTGGCATGGCCTCCATGTTCAACTAAGCAACTTACAAGATCTATTTCCTTATTATTATTTAAAAATTCAATTTGTTTTTCTAATCGTTCAGGATACATTACGTCATCGGCATCCATTCGGGCAATAAATTCCCCCTTCGCTTGTAAAATTCCAAAATTTAAAGCAGCTACAATTCCATTGTGAGTATTCGAAAAAATTTTTATTCTACTATCTGATTTGGAAAAAATAGTAAGAATTTGAATCGTTTCGTCTGTTGATCCATCATCAATGATGATAAGTTCAAAGTCTGAAAAAGATTGATCAAGACAAGATTGTATTGCAGCTTGAAGTGTGGTCGCAGCATTGTAGGTAGGCAGAATTACAGAAACTTTCGGTGGCATATTAAAATAAATAATTGCTATTTATTAACTCCTTGCAATTCTTCACGATTACATTTTCAATGCATATTTTCTACGAAGTTAAAGTATCTTTGTGTGGCCAATGCTAACTATTACAGGCACAGATATTAATAAATCAGCGGAACTGCTTAACAGTGGTGCCCTTGTTGCAATTCCAACCGAAACGGTTTATGGTTTGGCGGCAAATGCATTAAATCAAGATGCAGTACTTAAAATATTTGAAACGAAAGGTCGACCTACTTTTAATCCACTCATTGTACACGTTCATGATGCGAAGGAATTTTTGAAATATGCTGTGGAAGTTCCTGAATTAGTTACGAAGCTCGCAAAATCTTTTTCGCCAGGTCCCATAACATTTGTACTTCCCAAAAAAAGCAACATTCCCGATATTGTGACGGGTGGAGGAGATACTGTTGCGCTTCGTGTTCCAGACCACCCAATAACTTTAAAGTTACTTGCACAATTAGATTTTCCACTTGCCGCTCCTAGTGCAAATCCATTTGGTTACATCAGCCCCGTTGATGCAAGACACGTGAAAGATCAATTAGGTGGAAAAATTCCATATATTTTAGATGGTGGCCAATGCATGATTGGAATTGAATCAACTGTCGTTACCGTATTAAGTGGTAAAGTTGTAGTTTATCGTTTGGGAGGAGTTTCTTTGGAAGATTTAAAAGATGTAGTTGGTGATGTGGAATTACGAATACATGGTGATGCGAATCCAGTTTCTCCAGGACAATTAAAATCTCATTATGCTCCAACTATTCCTTTGAAGTTGGGGAGAATGAAAGATTTATTAAACGAATTTGCATCAAAGAAAGTGGCTTGTTTGACTTTCTCGCAGAATTATTTTGAGGAAAATATAATAGCTGAATCAATCCTTTCACCGGGTCGTGATTTGCATATTGCTGCTCGAAATTTATTTACTGCACTACGAAAATTGGACAATTCCAATGCTGAACTAATTTTAGCGGAGCGCTTTCCGGAGTATGGTTTGGGACTTGCAATTAATGATCGTTTGGAACGTGCAGCTGCCGAAAACTAATTGACGATTTTTTTAACGATCTGAAAAAATAAATTCCACACGCCTATTTATATTTTTATCAGTACCAATTGGTTTAGTATTTCCAAAACCATTTGTGCTAATATTTTCCGATTCAGTTCCTTTTGATTTAAAATAGTTGGCTACTGCATTTGCGCGCTCTTGGGAAAGCTGAAGGTTGTAATTGGAATCTCCGTCTTCGTCTGTGAAGCCATTAATTTGAACTTTTAAATTTGGTTGGTTTTTCATCCCCATAAAAATGACATCTAGTACTAGGAATGAAACGGCTGTCAAAGTAGATTTCCCTTCTTCGAAATAGATTTTATTTACAACAAGTTTTTTATTGTCAACAATGCCCAATGTGTCCCATGTATATTCATTTTCCAGAAATGGACTAATGAGCAATTTGTCGGCTGCGATAGGCGTAATTTTAGTTGGTTCAAAAACTGCAATCAATGACACATCATCGAAATAATAATATGAATTAGGCAATTTTCCTTTGGTAACGTTTCTGTCAACATGTTGCGTAGTATTATCAGTCTTAAAATTTCCAATCGTGATGTACTTCTCTCCGCCCTTTGCAATATAGGAATAGCTTACTATGATCCAATTTCCATCGGTCATTTTCTTACTCAAACTGTCTATTCTAACTTGTGGTTTTAATTTTAGATTCAAAGCTGTTTTTTTATCAGCTACTTTAGTTTTTGAAAAATAGACACCAATTTCTTCTGTAGCTATTCCAGCGTATTCTGCTAATGCTATTGCCATTGAAAAATTGTATTTTTTTCCTGACGCTAGCGGAATATTTATTTCTCCCATAATGTATTCGCGGTATTCTTTTTTCTCTCCATACAATACAGCCCCCGCAAATGCATTTCCTGTGTGACTTTTTGCTTGGCCATACGCATTGATTAATTTTTCAGTTGTGGTATTGAAGTAATCTGGTGAGCCTATGTTGGGAGATGTCCATGATTTTACTTGATTTTCTTTTAGATTATCCTTGTTAGGGCTGTTGCCTGCTATTTCTCCATGTTCTTCAAAGCCAGGATTTAAAATAAGATTTTGAGCAACAGAAAAATTCCATGAAAATAAAAAGAAGCTAATCAAAGAGGCGTGTTTCATTCCTTAAAATTACTAAAATATTTTTTGTAAATTCAATATTATATATATTTCACATCTCAATTTAATTTATACTATTCGTTAGTATTGCGTTTCTTGTGGATTTTTCAAATTAAACCTTACTTTTACTTTTCATAGGATACTTTTTATAATTCAACATGAATAAAATATTAGTTGCAAATAGAGGCGAGATAGCGTTGCGCGTTATGCGATCTTGTCGAGAGATGGGAATTAGTACTGTGGCAGTTTTTTCAGAAGCAGACCGTAACGCACCTTTTGTTCGATATGCCGATGAGGCCGTTTGTATTGGACCAGCTCCTTCATCTCAGTCGTATTTAAATCAAAAGAAAATTATTGAAGTTGCTTTAAGTCTTGGTGTGGATGGGATTCATCCTGGTTATGGCTTTCTATCCGAGAATTCTTCCTTTGCCAATGCTGTTGCTGAATCTGGAATTACATTCATTGGACCTACAGCTTCAGCGATGGAAATTATGGGCGATAAGCTATCGGCAAAGGCGGCAGCAAAGAAATATAAAATCCCAATGGTGCCTGGTTCTGATGGTGAAATAACGGATATAAATGTGGGAAAGAAAGTTGCTTTAGAAACAGGATTCCCCTTGCTAATTAAAGCGAGTGCAGGTGGCGGTGGTAAGGGGATGCGGTTGGTAGAACGAATTGAAGATTTTGAAGAACAAATGAAAATGGCAGTAGGCGAGGCAACTTCCTCTTTTGACAATGGTGCAGTTTTTATTGAAAAATATGTTGCAGGGCCTCGACACATTGAAATTCAAGTATTAGCTGATAATTTTGGTGCTGTTGTTTTTCTATTTGAACGCGAGTGTTCTATTCAGCGTCGTCATCAAAAGGTAATTGAAGAGGCACCAAGTTCAATTTTAACCGCTGAGCTTCGTGAACAAATGGGTAAGTGCGCAATGGATGTAGCGAGGGCTTGTTCTTACACTGGTGTGGGAACAGTCGAATTTCTGCTTGATGAAGATAATAAGTTTTATTTTCTAGAGATGAATACACGTTTACAGGTGGAACATACCGTTACAGAAATGATAACCGGTATAGATTTGGTGAAGGAGCAGATTAAAGTCGCAAGGGGAGAAAAATTATCCTTTACTCAAGCTGATTTGAAAATTAATGGTCATGCTCTTGAAGTTCGTGTTTATGCCGAAGACCCCACAAATAATTTCTTACCCGATATTGGAAAACTAATCACTTATCGACGCCCACAGGGGCCAGGTGTTAGAGTGGATGATGGATTTGAAGAGGGAATGGAAATTCCAATTTACTATGATTCGATGTTAGCTAAACTAATAACTTGGGGAAAGGATAGGGATGAGGCAATCAGCAGAATGGTCAGAGCAATTGATGAATACCAGATAACTGGAGTTGAAACCACCCTTCGTTTTTGTCGTTTTGTTATTGAACATGAGGCATTTAAGTCAGGTAACTTCGACACTCACTTTATTGCTAAATACTTCAAGCCAGAGATGCTTGTTTTGCATAACGAACAGGAGGCTGAGGTTGCCACTATTATTGGTGCTGCATGGTTAAATGCTCAAAAAAATAAGATCAATAGACGTGCTGATTCAGGTGAAAATTTATCTAATTGGAAAGCTAATAGAAGTTGGTCGGAATAGTGAAAAAAATAGATGGTTGGCAAAGTGTTTAACATTTATTTGCGTACTGCCCAGTAACAAAATGCTAGCACTTTCGTTATACTAGGAGTATTTGGCACAACATTTGGATTACATTTATAGAAATGAAAATCGTAGCTCTAATCTTTAGTTTCTTTTGTTTTACTTCAGTTGCTGTAGCTCAGTCGCTTGGAACTGGTAGTGTAGCGGCTTATCCCAAAGACATGGTTTCATTTATTGTTGATGAGCAAGGCGAAACTTATGTAAAAATCATGAATTATACTTGTGTTATTACTGCCGAAAAATCTTTTGCAAGCGCAAAAGAAAAACTGAAGTGGGATAAATTGAAGTATGATGTGAAGAAAGCTTATCCCTATGCCGTAATGGCTAAATTGAAATTAGCGGAAATGGATGCTCAACTTGTTTATGTAAAGGGTGAGAATAATAAAAAAGAATTTACTAAAGCATGTGAGAAGGAATTGACAAGACAGTTTTCAGGTGACATGCGAAATTTGACTTTTTCTCAAGGTAAAATACTTGTTAAATTACTGGATCGTGAAACAGGATCAACAACTTATCAAATTATAAAAGAACACCGTGGTTCATTCACTGCATTCATGTGGCAAAGTGTTGCTGGCTTATTCGGAAATAATCTGAAAGCTAATTATGAGCCATTGGGTGATGATGCGAACATCGAAGCGGTGGTTGACCTAATTGAATTGGGCGTAATTTAAGAAGTATTTCGTACTTACTATAAGTTCCTACTACGACCTACCAAAGCCACGTCGATTCGTCTTTTCCAATTTTATTATTCCCAAAATAATTTCCAAATATTATGATGGTGCTCATTTCGCAAAGCTTTTATTTTGGCTTTGTAGTAAGGGTTTTGCATATCGGAAATCGTAGCACAAAGTTTTCAAATTATTATTGTTAAAAACAACATTTCTCTATAAGGATATTTGTAAGAAAATTGCCCTAAACTTACAGAATATGGTAAATTACATTGAGCTCGATGTGCATGTTAGTCCAAAACAGCCGGGCAGCGATTTATTAATTTCTGAATTAGCTGAAAATGGATTTGAAAGTTTTGTTGAAACAGAGAGGGGCTTTCTTGCATATATACAAGAAAAAGAATTTGCCGATGTTTTAGTAGCCCCTATAAATGAGTTTACTGCAGATTTAGGTAAGGCAAATTTTTCTATGAAAATAATTCCCGGTCAGAATTGGAATGCCATATGGGAAAAAAGTTACGATTCAATAATTTTTTCAACTAAACTTTGCATTCGGGCACCCTTTCATGAACCTAATTTAAATGTGGAGCTTGATGTTGTGATTCAGCCACAGCAATCATTTGGCACGGGTCACCATCCGACTACTCGGCTAATGGCTGAAAAGTTATTAACAATGTCGCTTCAGGGTTGTGCTGTTCTGGATATGGGTTGTGGGACTGGCGTGTTAGCTATTCTTGCATCTAAATTAGGTGCTTCTCATGTTATTGGTATAGATATTGAATCGAATGCAGTCAACAATGCATTTGAAAATGCGAGTCGAAATAATGTTGTTGATGTAAGTATTGAACAAGGTACTGAAGTTCAAATTAGAGATCGTAAATTTGACTTTGTGCTTGCGAATATTAATAAAAATGTCTTGATGGAAGCAATGCCCACTTATGCTAATGCAATGAACAGTAATTCTCATTTATTACTTAGTGGTTTTTTTCTGACTGATGTTGACGAATTAAAACTTGTTGCAACTAAAAATGGATTACAATACATTTCATACGAAACAGATGGTGAGTGGGCTTTAATTCATTTGGCAAAATAATATTTTTTTTATGGTAAAGTGTTTTCGTATTTATTTCTTTATTTTTATTGTGCTATCGAGTTTTACATGTAAACTCAATGCTCAGATAATGCCTAAGAGTTTTCAAGATGACCATGTTAAATTCATTACAGAACTTCGTGACTTTTTTGAAAGTTACGAAGGGAAAGAAGGGAAAGAGTTTATCAATCAATTTAGTGAGGAGTTCTGGGTTTCCAATTTTTTAAGTCAGGATATGAAAGAGGCGATGTATTTAAATTGCAACCAGATGTGTAAAAAGAAATTTCGGCCAAAGCCGGAATATTATTCTTACATCAACACCATCAAGACACTTGCCAAACAAAATATTTCTGGCGTTGCTTTTGCTGAGTGGCAGGCATGTTTCACAAGTAGTGCAAATGGTCGCTTGAATAAACCTTTTAGCGATTTTATTAGCATGAGTGAATCTCTTTTTATTGAGAATAAGTTTTATAAAACAGCATCTGGTTTTTGGGAAGTCATCGGTGGTTCTTGGCAATTTATTTGTGATTCAGTACCGTCAATAGAATTTTCTGATGTTACTATTCAAGGTGTCGCGAAAAATGATAGTACTACTATTTACAATACAGAAGGCACCTATTTTGTCAATTCTGGAATGTGGGTTGGGCGAGGGGGGAGAATCGATTGGGAGCGGGCTGGATTAAAAGAAGAAATCTATGTAGATTTAAAAAAATACACTTTTGCTGTTAAAGGATTTTCCATTGTAGCTGATTCTGTAACATTTATAAATCAAATTTATTTTAAGGATAAACCACTTCAGGGAAGACTTTCAGAAAAATTAATTGCTGACGCACAAGAGAAATCGGCTTCTTTTCCTCGTTTTGAATCTTACAGTTCTAGGTACCAAATTAAATCGATGTACCCGAATGTTGATTATGAAGGTGGATTTACTCAAGTGGGAGCAAAATTTATTGGTAGTGGGTCAAAAGATAATCTCGCTTTTTTTATTTTTAAATTTTCCGGTAAAAATTTCCTGAAGGTATCTTCCCAGAGTTTTTCAATTTCAAAAGGTAAAATTACAAGTCAGAATACAGCTATAAAATTTTCCCTCGATGCTGATTCTATTGTACATCCTTCTGTTGACTTTAAATATTTTATTGACAGCGCTCGTGTTGTAATCTACAGACCTGACGCTGGGGCATCTCAAGCTCCTTTTTATGATTCTTTTCATAAAGTGAATTTGTTTGTTGAGCAAATACAATGGCAAACGAATGAGCCCACAATTTTCATGAATACAATTATTGGTTCTTCGGTTGGGAAAGCGTCATTTCCTTCTTCTGATTATTACCGTCAATATTTATACGATGGATTACAAGGAATGGACCCCGTTCATCCTTTAATTAAAATCCGAAATTTTGTTCGTGATGTAAACGCAGGAATTAGAACTTTCACGATGTTAGATCTTGCTATTTATTGGAAAATTGGTCCAGAACAATTAAGACCCGTGATTATGGAACTTTCAAACCAGGGTTTTGTTTTTTATGATCCTAAAACGGATGGACTTACTTACCTCGACAAATGTGACACTTACATTGCTGCACGCGCAGGGAAAAAAGATTATGATAATATTATGTTTAATTCTAATGTCATTGCTGGTTCTGCAAATGCGAAAATTAATTTATTAAATTATGACATGACACTTTTTGGAGTTAAAGAAGTGGCATTAAGCGATTCGCAAAATGTAACAGTTTTCCCTGCAAATGATATGTTGGTATTGAAAAAGAATAGAAATTTTACATTTGAAGGTTCCATAATTGCAGGTCGTTTTGATTATTATGGAAAACTATTTGCTTTTGATTACAGTACTTTTAAATTGAGTTTAAATAATGTAGATTCAGTTCGTATTTGGGTTGACACAGAACAGCACGATCAGAAAGACCCCAAAAACGGTTTTATTCAAATGAAAGTGAAAAGTGTCATTGAAAATTTAAATGGTGAGTTGAAAATAGATGATCCTTCTAATAAATCAGGAACACAAAATAAAAAATATGCCCAGTATCCTGTTTTTACAAGTGCAAAACCATCTTTTGTGTATTACGACAAGCCAGGTGTGCAACGAGGAGTCTATAATAGAGATAAATTTTATTTTAAGTTAGACCCATTTTCCATTGACAGCTTAGATAATTTTGTGAATGCTTCTTTGCAGTTTGGTGGTATATTTCAATCAGCAGGGATTTTACCTGAAATTCGTGACACCTTGCGTTTGATGCCCGATAAATCACTTGGCTTTGTGCGAAAAGCTCCATTAGCAGGTTATCCATTGTATGGTGGAAAGGCAAAATTTACAAGTGAAATACGATTAAGTAATCGAGGTTTGCGTGGCGATGGAGAAATAGCTTATATCACTTCAACGAGTACATCCAAAGACTTTATTTTTTTTCCAGATTCGGTCAATGGCACCGCACAACGTTTTGTTATGCGAGAGCAAAATGCAACGAATCGAACAGAGTATCCACAGGTTAATGGAACTAAAATTTACATTCATTGGATGCCCAAAGAAAATTACATGAATGCTACTAATAAAGATTCTTTATTTGCTTTATTAAATGGCCAGGCAACAGCTAAGGGTACACTTACGCTTTCACATAGAAATGTGTTTCTAGATGGGAAGCTGTTCTTAGCAAATGCAATTTTAGAGTCGAGAAGAAATATAATTAAGCACCATATATGTGATGCTGACAGTGCTGATTTTAGTCTCAAATCTGTCGAACTGTCTGGACTCGCTTTTGATACTAAGAATTTTAAATCGCACATCGATTTTGAAAAACGAAATGGAACATTTTCATCAAATGGAGATGGTTCATTGGTAGAATTTCCAGTCAATCAGTACGTCTGTTTCATGAATAATTTTAAGTGGTTCATGGATAAAAGCGAATTGGAATTAGGAGGTGCTGAAAATGCAAAATCTGGAAATGATCAAATTGATCTTGATGGGCCAGAGTTTATATCTGTACATCCAAAGCAAGATTCTTTGCGATTTAGGGCACCACGAGCAAAGTTTGACTATAAAAATTATATAATAAATGCTTTTGAGGTAAAGGAAATTAATGTGGCCGATGCACAAATTATTCCTGATAGTGGTCATGTTACTATTCTGAAAAAGGCCTATATGGAAAAATTGTATGGTGCACAAATTAATGCGAATACAGTAACTCAATTCCACCATCTTTTTAATTGTATTGTAGATATCTATTCTAGAAAAAATTACCTCGCTTCAGGCGATTATGCATATGTTGATGAATTGAAAAAAGAACAAATCATTCATTTTGCAAAAGTTGTCCCTGATACTGCTGGTCAAACTTATGCCGATGGTCTAATTGCAGATTCTTCAATGTTTTATTTGAGTCCAGCTTTTGATTTTCGTGGTAAGGTTATTTTAGCAGCAAATAATCCATTTCTTATTTTTGAAGGAGCAACTTCTTTGAATCATGATTGTGCAATAGGAAAAAGCAAATTATATTTTAGTGGACTAATTGATCCAGATGAAATTTACATTCCCGTTCCAAAAAATCCTGTAGATAATACTGGTGCTCCGATTTCATCGGGTTTAATGAGTACAGTTTTAGCTGATTCAGTACATATTTATGGCTCATTTTTGTCAAACAAATTGGGAAAGACAGATGTTAATGTTGTAACTGCCGATGGTTTTTTGTTTTTTGATAAGGCAGCTCGGGAATACCGAATTGCAAATAAAGAAAAATTGGTTGAGCGCTCACTTCCTGGAAATTATGTTAGTTTGAATATAAAAAATTGTACAGTTTATGGCGAGGGTAAAATGGCTTTAGGTGCAAGTCTTGGTAAAGTTTTTCTAAATCCATATGGAAATGCCACTTACAATACGGTTAAACATACTAGCTTTTTTGATCTTGTGTTGGGGCTTGATTTTTATATCAACGACAAAGCAATGGATTTGTTAATTGAGGACATAAATAACTCAACAAGTTTAACTGGAGTTGATCCAGCTCGAGAAACTTTTCAGAGCGCATTGAATGAAATGGTGGGTAAGGATAAAGCAGATAAGCTCATTTCACAGTTATCCATTTATGGTTCGTATAAGAAGTTTCCAGATGAGTTGAAATACAACATGTTTTTTACAGATTTAAAAATGAATTGGAATCAAAAAACCAAATCGTATATTTCTGATGGTAAAATTGGTTTGGGTAGCATTGGTAAGGAACAGATTAATAAGTATTTAACAGGTACTATAATGTTAGAACGAAAGCGTACAGGTGATGTACTTACCATTTATTTTGAGTTGGATAACAGTAAATGGTATACATTTAGCTATGCCAATGGTGTTATGCTTTGTTATTCATCAAACGAAAAATTTACTACACTTATTAAAGATTTAAAGGATGACGATAAAGTGGCACCAGATGGGTTTGACAGCGAACGATTAGGTGACAACAAAGTGCGGTATAAATTCACAGCAGGAAGTCCGAATGAGCGTAATCTTATGCTTAAAAAGTTGAAGAGGGCTGGAGATGCTGAAGTAGAGAGCGGATCAGATGATAAATAGGAAATAGATGACAACAACTGGTATTATTTGTTTAGTGTTATCTTATCTTATCGGATCTATTCCGACTGCTGTTATCATTAGTAAATTAGTTTATAAAATTGATATTCGTGAATACGGAAGTGGCAATCCTGGTGCTACGAATACCTTTCGTATTTTAGGAAAGAGAGCCGGGTTAACTATTTTATTATTTGATATTTTTAAGGGGTGGATAGTTGTGACTCTTGCTTGTTATGTTTCGCAAGCGCCCCCACATTCCCAGGATTTTGTAAATCTTAATATTTCCTTTGGTGTTGCATCGGTATTAGGACATGTTTTTCCCATTTATATCGGCTTTAAGGGGGGAAAAGGCATTGCAACTTTATTCGGAGTCGTTTTAGCTATCCATCCTTACGCCTGTTTAATGCTAAATGGCGTTTTCTTAATTGTTTTTCTACTTACACATTATGTTTCTTTAAGTTCAATTTGTGCTGGAATTTCCTTCCCATTTATTCTTATTTTCATTTATGGTAATAATATTGTTCCTTCAATGGTAATTTTTTCTTGCTTTGTGGCTTTGCTTGTTTTAGTTACACATCAGAAAAATATAGAACGCTTACTTAGAAGACAGGAATCAAAGATTTTTATATTGAAAAAGAACGGAAACGGACCAACTCAAAGTTCATAATTGAAAGAAATAATTGGTTTCAATCTGTTCCCGCTAGGTTTTAACAAAAGCTATTAACTACCCTGTGTGGAAATTATCCTTTTTTTGCATCTATTGTAATAGCATTATCTTCGTAGATTGCTTGACAAACTATAGGGTAAATTGCAGTAAATAAAACATTTTATTAATTGACAATAAAAATAGTTTTCGGCTATTATAACATGCGTATTAGACAAATTTTAACTTTTGTTTTTATTACTTTGGCGGTAGCGCTATTGCCATGTCAAATTTATGCACAGGTTCAAACGGAGGCTAAAGTAATTGCGGATGCAAATGAAAAATTTGAACGAGAAGATTACACTTCTGCCATGCCTTTGTATTCCCAGTTACTTTCTAATGACAAAAACAATGCGAATTATAATTACCGCTATGGTGTTTGTGTTCTTTTTGCAAGTGCTCAAAAAGAAAAAGGATTGCAGTTTTTAGAAATAGCGTCCAAATTTGCGGATGTTGATGGAACAGTTTGGTTTTATTTAGGGAAGGCTTATCATTTAAATTATCAATTTGAAAATGCAATTGGAGCATATTCTAAATTTAAATCTGTAGTTGGGATTAAGAAAGCTGCTAAATATAAGGTTGATAATGAAATTGAGATGTGTAGAACGGGAACTCAATTACTTCAAGCCATTACAGACATTACTGTTTTTGATAAAGCAGAATTAAATGAAACTGATTTTTTTCGACGGTACGATTTAAGTAGTTCAGATTATAGTGGAAAGCTTTTAGTAAAGCCCGATGAGTTCAAAACTTCTCTGGATAAAAAGAAAGGCGAACAATCTGTTATTTTTCTATCTGCTGAAAAAGATGAATTGTATTTTGCATCTTATGGTACCGATGCTACAAAAGGGAAGGATATTTTTGTGGTACATAAACTTTTTAATGGAACTTGGGATAAGCCGGAGAATTTAGGATTTCCAATTAATACAGAATACGACGAAGATTTTCCATTCATGCATCCTAATGGAAAAATTTTATATTTTTCTTCAAAGGGTCCGAATAGTATGGGTGGTTATGATGTATTTCGATCTGCGTTTGATGAAGAAACTAACACTTGGGAAAAGCCAGTTAATTTAGATTTTCCAGTTAATTCTGCTGATGATGACATCATGTTTGTTAGTGATTTAACTGAAAAAACAGCATGGTTTGCATCTAGCAGGAGTAGTCCTGATGGAAGGATGGTTGTTTACCATGTTGTTGTGGAACGCAAACCAATTAATGTTTGTTTGATTTCTGGAACTTTCACATCAACCGATGGCGATCCTAATCGTGTAGCAAAAATTACGGTAAAACTTTTTGATTCAAATGAACTAATTGGAGAGTATTATTCTAGTGAGGCAACAGGAGCGTATATGATTAGTCTTCCTAAAAGTGGTGGAAAATATTCTTTTACTGTAAAGCACAGCGGTATTGCAGATCAAACAGAAATTGTTTCAATTCCTGCTCAAGGAAAAATAAAAGCAATCAATCAAAAGATAGGTTATGCTGATGTTAATAATGAAACGAAATTAGTCATACAAACTAATTTTGACACAGACATATCTTTAATTAACCCAACTTTTTTAAAAGACAAGGCTAATTTGGATTTAACTCCTGTTGCCTCGCAAACTGAGCCTGTTGTAGTTGAAAGCCAGAGCACTGATATTTTAATTGAAGATGCTTTAGTAGTTGATCCTGCGGCCAATGTTCCTTCATCAAGTTCACGAGTAGGGAATGAAGAGTTGGTTAAGTCTGCCAATGAAGATGCACTCGCTACACAAACTGAAGTAATTGAACTCGAGAATCAGAAGGCACGAGTTTATAATTACGCAGCACAATTAAATGTGCAGACAAAAATAAAAAAAGCAGAAGTAGTTCAAGCTAAATCTCAAGCCGATGCGATGGCTGAAGGGCCAGGTAAAATTGCTGCAAATGAAAAGGTAGCTGAATTGCAGTCACAAGTAAATGCCTTACAAGCTCAAACTACTGCCGCGACCACTATCGGGAATGCTTTAGAAACTGATGTAAAGAATAAAAAGTTGGAAGCGAATAAAGCCAAACAGTTTTCAATAAGTATTGCTAACGCTGTCAAATCGAAGGATACAAAAGTAATGGACGAGGCATTAAAACAGCAAGTAGAATTGGAGGCATTGTCAGGGATTCGATCTGAAGGAGATTTGACTGCAAAGAATATACAGGAAGAAGCAGAAAAAAAACGAACTAAGTTTGAAGTAGAAAAAAATAAAACGCAGGACTTAAAAGAAGAAATAGCAGCGAATCAAACTCGGATTGATCAATTGAAAATAGAGCAAGCTAAAGAGAAAGATAATGACTTGAAAGAAGGAATAGCTTTTCAAATCGAAGGGATTAACGATGATATCAACGCTAATAAAAAACAATTAGTAGTTGTGGAACAAAATCTTAAAAATTCAGAGAACCAGTACAACGATTTAGCTAATCAATCAAAGGCGGCAAATGAAGCGATTGTAGAATCAAAAAATCCTTCTAATTCAAGTGTTGCGATGAATGCTATTGATAAAAAAGCTTTGGAAAATGATGTTAAGATTTACCAACAAACTATTTCTGAAATAGGTGTTTTAAATATATATGCACCTATAGTAAGTAAAAATCCTATTAGTACTAATCCAGTTGTTGAAGTCAATAATACTAAGCCAGTCACTGAATCGGACAAAAATTCTAATGTGAACTTTGCCAAGTCAATTCAAGATTTAGATAAGGTAACTGATCCTGTTGTACGCAATAACGCGAAAGCCAAAGTTTATAATGAGTGGGTGGCAAGTTTGGACGAACAAATAAGTGAAACAAAGCAAGAAATTGCTGGTACATCCGATAAGAAGAAAAAGGAAGAGTTAAATGTTGAATTAAAAAAATTACAAGCGGAATCGATTCAAAAAAAACAAGATTCAAAACAGAGTTTGCTTGCTGTTGAAAATTCAAATAAGGGAAAGGATGCAGCTATTATTAGGATTGAAGATAAATATAATCAACAACTTACAGTAGCTGAAAAAGAAACAGACGTAGTTGTAAAGGGAAATTTAAAAGCGCAAGTGTATAATGAGTGGGCCGATTCTTTAGAGTCAATTGCAATTGCTAGAGAAAAGAGTGTACTTAAAATAAAAAATATAGCAGCACAGGAAAAAGCCAAACAAGAAATAATGGCTTTTAAAGTTGCAGCTATGGAAAAAAGGAATTTGGCCGAAGATGCTATTGGTAAACCTGTAGAAGCTGTTGTAGCTACTGCACCAATAACACCAACAATGAAAGATCCGGTTGGACCAATTTTAAATTACAGTGATCCGATTGCGAAGCAAGCCATTGAGGAGCAAAGAATATTATTATCCAAAGCAGAACGTAATAGAATAAATAAAGATTCTTTAACACAACTTGCAAATGCTACTGCTGGGGCGAAGCGGACACAGCTTTTGTCGCAAGCAACAGAAGAGCAGCGTCAAGCATGGAATAAAGATTCGGAAGCTGCAGCTAAACTTGGCGAAGCAGATAAAATTCAGTTTGAAAAAAATAATACACTTTTAAATTCATTTGAAGTTCCACAATCAAATAGTTCGAATGATTTAGTTTCGAAATCTGCAGTACTACTAAAGGAGGCGAACACTTTTTTTGAAAAAGCGAAAGAGGATCGCGCCATGGCTACAACTGCTACTACTAATTACATTAGAGCCAGCGCACTTAAAAGTGCAGAAGAGAATGAAAATAAAGCCATTCAAAAACAACAAGATGCTATTAAGTTGTATCAGGAAAATGGATTTGTGGTATTGGATGAATCTATCATTGCAGTTCAAAATCCTCCCTCATTACCGATTGAAACAACGAATACACCCGTTGCAACACAAAATGATGTAGCGAATAGCCAGGAAAAAATTATAAATGCGCAAACTGGTCAGCCATTATCAATGATTGAAATAAATCAGCTCAAAGCTTCTGGATTATACTTAAAGTATATGGAGGAAACGCAGTTGGCAGTAAATGCAGAGAAGGAAGTAATTGAATTGAAAAAGTTGGAAGCGAAGTATCAAGAAAAAATAGGATTAAGTATTTCGAAATCTACAGAATTTTCATTACAAGCTGCTAAAGAGCCCGATCCAGTTAAAAAGAAAAGCTTAACCGCGAAGTCAAATAAATTGAGCAGTACAGCTGCTGCAGATATGAATAGTCGCGATTCAATTACTGAGCTTGTTACGCGTGCTACAAAAAAGGCAAATGATATTCGTGAGAAAGAAAAATTGGCTTTAATGAGTATTGATCCAGAGGGTGCTGAAAATATTATTGCAATTGCTAAATCAGAACAAAAAAGTAAATCTGTTGCTACACCAGT
>NSIF01000013.1 GCA_002737665.1 Flavobacteriales bacterium
TGCAAATTATTTTGAAAATACTCAATATGTTTTTAATACGCCACAAAGTAATAGCTTTTCAATAAAGTTAATTTGGTATTTAGATGCCGGGCATTGGTTCAAGAAATTGTAAGCAATATTCTACTCTTATTAGAGTTCTATTTTATGTTGTTCATGCTTTGGTAGGTTATTCTTTTCTTCACTTCCATTAGTGAAAGACTTGTTGTCATTGTAATTTCTTTTGTAGTTCCTGGTAGTAAATCAAATCCATTAGCGTTAAATTTTGTAGAACTATCGTCAATAGATAGAAATACATCTTTTGAAAGTTGCTCTGTGTAAAGTGATATTGTGTAAACTCCCTGTTTCGTATTAACAGGTTTAATTGTGATTGTTAATTTTGGATTTTTTGGCAGTACTAGTGATTTGGTATTTTTAAAGTAATAGTTTTCCGTTGCTGACATTCCGTTCTCAAATTTGAAATTTATATTCAGTACACCTGTTTCAGGTTTTAATACTTTAAATAATTTATTTTTGACAATTTCACTTGCAACAATTTTTGTTCTTTCTGCAATTGTATGTTGTGAAATATCTGTATTTATTAATTGTTCATTATCAAACGACATCCATTTGCATATTAATTTTCCAGTATGCTGAATGGTATCGTCATTTATTATATAAATATAAAGCGAATCTTCGTTTTCTATTGCTGAAATTAAAACAGGTGCATATAAAAATTTTAGTTCGTATTGTAATATTTTTGGTTGCTCATAATAATCTATGGTGGACCAAGAAGTTACTGGCCAGCAATCATTGAATTGCCAAAATAGGGTTCCCATACAGTATGGCATTGCGCGTCGATGTGCTTTTATTGCTTTGGCAATGCCATCTCTTTGCATAATTTGAGAAACATAAATATAATCTGAAAAGACATTTGGTACACTATAATCACGTTCCATGTAATTAGTTATAGTTTCAAAACCTGTTGGGTGCTTTTGATGTGCTTTGACAACAGTACTTGTAAGGGAATTAATTTCATCTGGATTAAATAAATTGAAGGAGGATAAAGATGGAAGCGCTTGAAATCCATACTCACTTACAAATCGACCAACGTGATTGTCAAAACTTGAAAAAGGTTCGTTTCCCCACCAAACACCCCAATAATGTACATCACCTATTTGATAGGCTTGCTTGCGTCCCCAACCTGTTGCAGGCGATGTAGTGACATAAGGAATTTCTTTACAGTTAGTATAAAGTATTTCTGGAATTAGTATTTTGAAAAGTTGTTGGTAGTCGTTCCAAATTTGAGCGGAATCACTTTCAGAATAGTTAAATTCTTTTTGCCAACCCCAATTATTCCATCCTTCGTCAATTTCATTATTTCCACACCATACTGAAATACAAGGATGGCTCTGCAAACGTTTAATTGTATTTTCAATTTCTATTGTCACAGTTGGTAACAAGACCGGAGGGTAGAGCGCGCACGCAAACATAAAGTCTTGCCAAACCATAATGCCAAGCGAATCGCAGAGGTTGTAAAAACGATCGTCTTCATATACACCGCCTCCCCATACACGCAACATATTCATATTGGACTCTTGTACAGCGGTCAATAGTGTATTGTATTTTTTTGATGTGACACGTGGTAAAAAATTATCACATGGGATCCAATTAGCACCTTTTATAAAAATAGGTTTATTGTTTAATTTGAAAGTGAAGGAGGTGCCATTTTTACTTGGGGTTTGGTCTAATTGAATTGTTCTAATTCCAGAACGTACCTTACGAATTATAATTTCTTCTTTGTATTTAAAGTTTAAAGTAAAATTATATAGGTTTGCTTTTCCCATGCCATTGCACCACCAAAGTTTAGGATGTGGAATTTTGAATTCAATATGAAAATAGTTATTAGTTGTTTTAGCGTAATTTACAGTGCTGTATTTTATTCCGTCAGCATATATTTCAAAAATTATTCCTGAATAGAAGTTTAAACTGGAATGCCCATTTATTGATAGAAAAGCGGTGTCTCTTTTTACAGAATCAGTTTGTAGTACTAAATTAGAAATAGTTAATTCGTTTGTTCCTTCAATTCTTACTGCTTTCCAAATTCCACAAGTCACTAATCTTGGTCCCCAATCCCATCCAAATTGATATTGTGCTTTACGAATAAAAGCGCGATCGCCACCAGGTAAATTTTTGTTTCTCGATTTATTTTTATTTTTTTCTATTAATTCTGAAGCTGGATGAAAAGTAATTTCTAGTTTATTTTCATTTTTTCTTAAATATTTCCCAACATCAATTCTGCTTTCTAAAAACATGTTTTCAGATTGAAGGATTAGCGAATCGTTGAGTTTCACATCTGCATAGGTATCTAAACCTTCAACTATTATTATTTTATTTTTACATTTCCAAAGTTTTTCATCTACATTGAATGTAGTTGTGTAATTCCATTGTTTACTTTCAACCCATTGTACTTTTGATTCGTTTGTTCCAATAAAAGGGTCAGGAATTCTTTTGTTAGTTAGTAAATCTGTATGTACCGTTCCTGGAACAGTGGCTGGCAACCAATCGTTTTTACCTGCCTCTGAAAATTTCCAGTTGGCGTTTAAAAGTTGAATGATTTCTTGTGATTGTAAGTTGCAGAATGGAAGTACAGAGATATAAAAAGTAATGGCGAAGTAAAATAAAGATGTTGAATTAATTCCGAAACAATTTATTTTAAAAATTGATTTTGAATTGCTTGTTGTTTTTTTATTAAAAACGATCATGATGAAATCTTTTCTATTAATTTTTTAATGATAGCTGGATTTGGTAGTAGGTGTTCGCCAAATCCAAAGGAATTGTAAAGGGCTGTAATCCTTTTGGCAGAAGCATGAAATTCAGTGCATCCTGTTTGCTTTAATAGTTCATTTATATTTCCAGGATTAATTCCTGCGCCTGCCATAATTATGATTCGGCCTTTTGATTTTTTATTCAATTCGGCAATTAAAGATTGCCCTTCTAGGGCTGATGTTTTTTGCCCGGACGTTAGTATTCGCTGTACACCGCACTTTATAAGAATTTCCATTCCGTTTTCAGGCTCATGGCACAAATCAAATGCTCTATGAAATGTTACTGGAATTGGGCTAGCTGCTTTACAAAGTTGAGTCGTAGCAGCTGCATTAATCATAAAATTGTGATCAAGTATTCCGAAAACAAATCCATCAACACCGTATTTTTTACAATATTCAATGTCTGTTTTCATTATGTCTATTTCTGTTGGGCTGTAGCAGAAATCTCCACCTCTTGGCCTGATCATTACAAAGACAGGGCACTTCACATTATTTTTTACAAATCGTATGGTGCCAATTGAAGGCGTTAGCCCACCTTCTGAATAGCCACTGCATAATTCAATTCGGTTAGCACCGGCATGATCGGCAATAATTGCGGCTTCAGATGAAAAAACGGCTATTTCGAGTAAAGCGTTCATTTTATACGAAGATACAAATTAGCGCTTGTGTCCTTGTTATTGTTGTGCTGCTGGTTCAACCTTTTTCGAATTGATCCTTTGTACTCCGTGTTAATGTAATTGGTGTATTTTATTTATTTATTTTCGCGTCCTATTCTATCAATTAGATTAAAAGTTTATGCTTAAAGTAAGAAAATCGACAATTAAAGGTGCTGGACGAGGGTTATTTACTACGTCAAGAATTCGTAAGGAGGATGTAATTGTAGAGTACCTAGGTGAAAAATTAACTTGGAAACAATGTTTACGGCGATACAAAAATAATTCTCATGAATTAGTTTATGTTTTCTGTGTGACTGATGATAATTGCATCGATGCACATGCTACGCCAGATGCGCTTGCTCGATTTGCTAATGATTCGAATGGTACTGAATTTGGTAAACGGAATTTAAATAATGCTGAATATAGAATAATTAAGAAGCGACCTTATATAGTAGCCACAAAAGCAATTGGTCCTGGTTCGGAAATTTTGGTTAATTATGGTGATGAATATTGGGAGGCGATTTGGGAGAATACAGCGTTGGAACGTGCTAAAAAATTAAAATTGAGAAAAAAAACAGTCAAAAAATGAGGAGACTAAATACTTTATCTATTTTTAGTTTACTTCAATTTCTGAAATGAAAAGCCAAGCGGGGTTTCCTTTTCCTGGAAAACCTGTTGGAATTGATTGATAAGAAGTGCCTATAATTTTTATATATCGCGCTTTACTTTCACATTCATATTTTTTTCGTTCGATGCTATTTTTACTCATTGAAAGAGTAAATTTTTGACAACGTTCAGAACTGAAATTAATTCCGTCTGAGGATAGGAGTAGCGATGAAGTAGGTGTATAAATCCAGCTATTGGGATCATTTAAAAAAGAAATAGCTATGGAATGAATTTCCATCTCTTTGCCTAAATCAATAGTGGCATCTAGTGTATCGTCAGAAAAACCAAGCCATTCAGATCCAAGCCAAGGAATTCTCCCCGTTTTTCCATCTACTAATGTGAGACTTCCACCATAATTATAAGCTGTTGCTGGATTTTTTCTTAGCGTTACTGGTTTTCCAAAAGCTAAATTACTTTGGAAATGTTGTATGTAAAAATTACTTTTTTGTATTGTGCCTTCAAATACTGCTGCTTTTATTGTTTCATTACCAGTTACTAAAATTGGGTCAGTATAGGCAGTAGAATTATAATTAATTTCTTTTCCTTCAAGCGTAAATAGAATCTTACCTTTTGGTGACAAAGTGCTAAGCGTTACATTTATTCCATTTTCAGCTCTTGCTGTTGTTGCTTTTACTTCGAAAATACTTTTGGAGTAATTAATTTTCATTCTATCGTATAAATAAAAATGAGGCATTAATCGTTTGAGAAAAAAATCAAAGTCTTTAGTTGTGTTTTCAGCCCATCCAACTTCTGCTTCTGCTGCAATTCTTGGAAATAGCATATACTGAACTTGTTTAAAATCTGGAATATATTCTGTCCAAACGTTTGCTTGCAGCCCTAGAATATATTTTCTTTCTTCTGCTTTTAAAATGGATGGTATAGGATTATATGCATACACATTTTCTAATGGTAAATATCCACCGATTGCCAATGGCTCGTTTTCATTTTGAGATTGGTAATGGTCGAAATAACAATAGGTTCCAGGGCTCATCACTACGTTGTGTTTTGCTTTTGCTGCTGCAATGCCTCCTTCTTCACCGCGCCATGACATGACAGCAGCACCATCTGCTAATCCTCCTTCTAAAATTTCATCCCAACCAATTGCTTGTTTTCCTTTTTTTTGTAACATCGTTACAATTTTTTTAGTAAACCAACTTTGCAATTCGTTTTCATCTTTTAAATTATTTAATTTCATTAAATTTTGACAATAAGTAGATTTTTCCCAACTTTCTTTTGGACATTCATCGCCTCCAATATGTATGTATTTTCCTGGAAATAATGCGCAAACTTCTTGAAGCACATCGTCTAAAAAGGATAATGTTTTTTCTGATGGGCAAAGTACATCTTCAAAAACGCCCCATGTGTTTGCAACTTTGTAATCCTTTTGTGTGCAACCTAATTCGGGGTAAGCCGCGAGCATGGCAAGTGCATGGCCAGGCATTTCAATTTCAGGAACGATGGTGATGTGTAATGAATCGGCAAATTTTATTATTTCTAGTATATCTAATTGAGTATAAAATCCTCCATAATGTAGTGTATCAAATTGTGGTTTAGCTTGCCCTTGGTGACCTATAATTGTTCCGTTTCGCCAAGCGCCAACAGATGTGAGTTTAGGATATTTTTTAATTTCAATTCTCCATCCTTGGTCATCGGTTAAATGCCAATGAAATGTATTTAGCTTATAAAGTGCCATGTACTTTAAATAATCTTTTATATTTTCTTTGTTAAAAAAATGGCGTGACACATCAAGGTGAATTCCTCTCCAGCTAAATTGGGGTTGATCTATTATTGTACACGCTGGAATTGAAAATGGTGAAATTGCATACATAGAGCCTGTTGAAGGGCGAATGAGTTGGAATACGGATTGTAGGGCATATAATACACCAGCTTGACCACCGTAAATGGTTATCCCTTCATATTTAATTTGGAGTTTATATCCTTCGTATGGAAGACCTGTGCTGTCTTGAGAAATATAAATAAAATTCTTTTCTGTTTTTGCAATTCCATATTGTATGGCAATTCCATATATAGCTTGCAGCTGATTTCTAAAAACATTTATTTCCTTACCGTACGATTTATTTTCAGTAAAAATAATTGTTTGTGAATTAATTGCAAATGCTCCATCTGTTGGAATGAGTTGAGCAGGTTTTGGTATAATTGGGAATCGATTTGCGTCATATTGGGCGAAGGAACTGTTTACAGTAATTGTAAATAGGACACAAACTAAACTGTTAATAAATGATTTTTTTCTTTTTTTAATTGACATTTTTTTTGATTTGAAGTACATCAATTTTTTTTTATAGAATTAAACATTTTCAAATGGCTCAACAATTAAACCTTCAATTCCAAGTAGAATTTCTATTTTCTCATCTCCAAAATCTAGTAGAATTACATTACTTTTAAAACAATTATCTCCTTCGTTAACTATTTCAATTGTGATGAGTTCTTTCCCAATGCATAATTCCCATAATGGATTCTCAGTGAAGTCTTCTGTTTTGTAGTCAATTTTTCCACCAAATTGATGCAGTAATAATAACTTGTTTTTTTCTGCATCAAAATCGAGAACTACAATTATTCCAGGTATTTTATCTTCAGATGCTGAGAGAATCAATTTTTGTTCATCTGTGAAAATCAACTCCAGCTTATCTAAAAACTCAAATGGATCATCCGCGACAAATTTGTTTTGCCAGTTATGATAAATAACTGTTTTAAGAATTTTTTTTTCAGATTTTCTTAATTCAATTAAATCTGCATTGTTGAAATAAGTAGCCACATTTAAAATTTAAATCTTGATCTTTATTATTGTTGTCTTTTATGCTGTGGAATAAATTATTTTAATGAGATTACTTATTTTATTTTTTTTGAATTTTTATTTGATTTAGGATTTACCACTGGTGCTGGTAGGTCGATTACTGGAATAACAGTTGGATCGACCTTAGTTGATTTATGTACAAATTTCAATTCATCTACAATATTTTTACCCCCCATCAACTTCTCAATTATGAATAATACATAGCGAATGTCAACCGAAATTGTTCGTTGTAAATTTGGTTCGAATGCAATATCGCCGCTCATTGCCTCCCAGTTGCCGTCAAATGCAATTCCTACAATGTTACCATCTCCATCGATTACGGGGCTTCCAGAATTACCACCGGTGATGTCTAAGTTATGAATGAAACAAATAGGTAATTCTCCTTTTTTGTTTGCATAAGGACCAAAATCTTTATTTTCAATTAGTGATGCTAATTTATCTGGCACTACGAATTCTGGATTGTTATTATCACGTTTTTCCATAATACCTTCAGCACTTGTATAATAATTATATTGTACAGCATCTGCCGGCTTGTAATCGTGTACTACTCCATAGGTTAAACGCATGGTGCTATTTGCATCTGGAGCGTAAGTTTTTTCTGGATTCATTTCACGTAAGCCTGCAACAAACGTTCGCATACCTTTTGAAAATTTTTGTGCTGGATTTAAAGAGCGGAAATTCATAGCATGTAAACTGGAACTTGAAGCTGCAATAAAGGCCAAGTCTTTGTTAAGCGTTTTAAGGTTTGGTTTTTTTACAAATTCTAATAAGCGATTTTTGTCGGTAAAAATTGATGTTTCAAATAATTTTGTAGCATATGCATTTACATTTCCTTTGTATTTTTTATCCAAAAGATTGTGCCATGTAGGACGGTTTGTTGTTATTCGTTCACGATACAAATTAGTTAGATTTACAAATACAACTTTATCTGTATTAGCATCGTATTCTTTAAAGTATTCTTCTATTTCAGGTAGAAGAGAAGCAAGTTCTTCATTGCGCTTGGTCTGGTCTGGTTTGTTTAGAATTTGAATTATTTCTTCGCTCATTCTCGAAGTAAAGTTCATAAATTCAGCACCGCTAATTCCAGTTAAGGAAGAGTAAGTAGAAGCTTTAACGAATGGATCCCATTCTGTATAGTATTCCTTAACTGTTTTCAAAACATCAGCATATTTTTGCTTGAGTTCAGGACTACTCGCGGCCCATTTATTGAAATCTTGCTCAATTTTTTCTTTATCACTTTTTACATCTAATCGTTTAAGGCCTCTTGTTTGACCAATGTAGTATTTCCAAGTATTGGCAGTAGATGCATATTTAGCAGCGTACATTAAACGAACTTGTGGGTCTTTGTCCATTACACTTTTCCATGAGTCTAGCTTTGTGCCAAAGCATTCTATTAATGCAGGGTTACGAATTTCTACGGCTTGCTCAATTCCATAAGAAGTTAGGTAGCGCGATGTACGACCAGGAAAGCCCATAATCATTGTAAAATCACCTTGCTCCAATCCATCGATGTTTACGGGTAAAAAATGTTTAGGGGTGTAAGGAATGTTTTCTTTACTGTATGCAGCTGGTTCGTTATTTTTATCAGCATAAATTCGCAACATTGAGAAGTCGCCAGTGTGACGTGGCCACATCCAATTGTCAGTATCGCCACCGAATTTTCCAACGCTTTCTGGTGGATTTCCTACAAGGCGGATATCGCTGAATGTTTGATAAACCATAATGTAATACTCATTGCCATAGTAGAAAGATTTTACTTCTACTTCGTATTTACCATTTTCATTGTTTGCCGCAGCGATTTCTTTTGATTTTGCTGCTAAAGCTTTTTCTCTTTCAGCTTCTGTCATTTCAGCCTTAACAACTCCAAGCATGTCATTTGTAACGTTGTCAATTCTAACTAAGAAAGATATTTTGAAATTATTAATTGGAAGTTCTTCGTTCCTACTTTTTGCGCAGAAACCATTTAATAATAAATTGTTATCAATTGTAGATAGTGTTTGAATTGCATCGTATCCACAGTGATGGTTGGTGAAGATGAGTCCTTTGTTACTTACTACTTCTCCTGTGCACATACCATAATTTAATCGAACTATGGCATCTTTAAGCGATGCATTATTAATACTATAAATTTCTTCTTTTGTTAGGTTGAGTCCAATGCCTTTCATTTCCGCTTCGTTCATTTTGTTTAACAAACTTACCAACCACATTCCCTCATTGGCATTCAAAAATGTTGAGGACATAAAAAAAACTATTGCAGTAATTTTAAATATTTTTTTCATTTTTTTATAATTTTGATTTTTAAATAAATTTATTTTAATTTTTTATTGATTTTATGAATAACGATGCTAGCTAAATTTATATACCTAAGTAGGGATTTATAATAAAAATTCGAAGGTAAATATAATCGGCTAATTTTTGTAAGTTAATCCCTATCGATAATTTATGTCTTTTGATGTTTTTTCTTGGCAGCAGGGAAGAGTACATTGTTAAGTATCAACCGATAACCTGCAGAATTTGGGTAAAGTGACAAGTCAGTTGGAGGCTCTTCTACTCGGTGTTGGTAATCTTCAGGATCGTGGCCTGCATAAAATGTCCACATGCCTTTGCCAAAATCGCCGTGAATATACCTCGCTTCATTATTCGATTTATTTTCTCCCATTATTAAAACGCCTGCTTTTATTTTTGTTTTTTCATAGCCAGCAGTCTGCCCCCAGAATCCTTTAATAAGATTCGAATGATCTTGACACAACATCGTTGGAACGGGATCCCATTTAGCAGAAAACTCGAATAGCGAAAAATAATCATTGGTTTCAGTAACACCTTTTTGTACTCTTGTTTCATAGGTGTCAATATCTGAAAATTCGTATTGTGTTGAATTTGTTTTAAGTTCAAAATTTGTAAAGGCGAAACAATTATTGAAATTCAATTTGGAATTCATATTCTGATCAAATCCATCTCCATCGTACATTCGATCACAAATATCTAATCCCTCAGCTGCAAGCGCAATGTCGTAGGAGTCAGTTGCAGAACACATGGCAAACATAAATCCTCCACCAGCAACAAATGCATTAAGTTTTTTTGCAACTGCCAGCTTCATTGTTGACACTTTTTTAAAACCTAGTTTGGAAGCCATCGCTTCATCAGTAGCTACTTGTATTTTATACCATGTAGCAGAATTAAATTGAAGCCAGAATCTGCCGTACTGTCCTGTAAAATCTTCATGATGTAAATGAATCCAATCGTAACGAACGAGCGAATCTTGCAATATTTTCTCATCGTATAATACGCGGTAAGGTATTTCAGCATACTTCAACACTAGCGTTACCGCATCGTCCCAAGGCTGTTTGTCGGGTGGAGAATAAACAGCAATTTTTGGTGGCTTTTCTAATTTAATGGCATCCATATTTACATCTGGTGCAGAAATTTCTTCAAGAATAGCCGCAGCTCTTGCATCTGGCAAAGTCTCAAACGTTACGCCACGAATAATACATTCATTCTCGTAAGATTTATCATATTTTAATAAAAAACTGCCATCTCGATAATTCAACAGCCATTGCGCTTCACCACCTTTTTCAATTACCCAATATGTAATTCCATAGGCCTTTAGATGATCCTTTTGTTTTTCATCCATTGGAATTAATAAATAAGCGGCCTTAACAGGTTGAAATAATGCAAGAGTTAAAATAAGAATTAATAATCTGCTCATAAATTTAATTGAAATTACTGAATTTTAAATCCCAATAATATTCCTGAATGTTAGCTCAATTTTATAACATTAAGTGCTTGCTAAATTTAATATTAAAAAGGATCCTCTTCAATATCATTCAGTTTTGATCCACGAATTATATTTCCTGCACCAGGAGAATTAAAATCAGTATTCGGATTTAATCCTGCATTTGAATTGTATCCACCTTCTGGGTTTTCTGCATTGTTATCGCTGTCCATAAATTTCGCCAATCGTGCTACGAATTTCAAATTCACACTTCCTATTGCTCCATTTCGGTGTTTCGCAATAATAATTTCAGCAACACCTGCAGTATTATTACCATCTGCATCGGCAGTGAAATTATAATATTCTGGTCGGTGAATAAACATCACCATATCCGCATCTTGTTCAATCGCACCCGATTCACGTAAATCGGAAAGCTGTGGACGTTTATCGCCACCTCGAGTTTCCACCGCACGACTTAATTGCGAAAGTGCTATTACAGGAATTTTTAATTCTTTAGCAATGCTTTTTAAAGAACGTGAAATAGTTGAAATTTCCTGCTCTCTATTTCCATTCCGATTGTGTTCACCTCCAGTTGTCATCAACTGTAAATAATCTACTACAACCAATTGAATGTCATGTTGAGCTTTCAATCGTCTACATTTTGCGCGTAATTCAAAGATGGAAAGGGCAGGTGTATCATCAATAAATATTGGTGCTTCAGATAGTTTGCCAATTTTTGCATTCAATTGTTGGAGTTCATAATTTTCCAACTGTCCTTTTTTTAATTTTTCCGCATCTAATTCGGATTCAGCTGAAATGAGTCGTTGTACCAATTGCACAGAGGCCATCTCCAAAGAAAACACAGCTACTGGTTTCGCGAAATCAACAGCTGCATTACGAGCTAATGATAAGACAAAAGCTGTTTTTCCCATGGCGGGGCGTGCAGCAATAATCACAAGTTCTGAATTTTGCCAGCCAGATGTAATTCTATCTAGCGCAGTGAAGCCACTTGGAATTCCTGTGATCCCACTTTTTTGATCGCGCGCCAACTCAATTTGCTTCATGGCTTCGCTGATAAGCGTACTCATCTTATCGTAATTTTTACGAATGTTTCCTTCCACAACAGAAAATAAACTTCGTTCGGCTTGGTCTAAAAGGTCAAATACATCTGCTGTATCTTCATATGCATTTCTAATTGTTTCACTCGAAATTTGAATAAGTTCACGTTGAATATATTTTTGGGAAATAATTCTTGCATGAAATTCTACGTTTGCAGCCGACGCAACTCTGTTCGTAAGCTGTGAAATGTAATAAGCACCTCCTACTATTTCAAGCTCGCCTGTTCGTTTCAATTCGTTTGTAACAGTTAGGATGTCAATGGGCTCTGATCGTTGGAAAAGGTTTTGAATTGCAGCAAAAATTCGGCTGTGCGACTCTTTATAAAAACTTTTAGGTAAAAGAATATCAATCACTGCAGTCAATGCATCTTTTTCAAGCATTAATGCTCCTAAAACAGCTTCTTCCAATTCCACAGCTTGTGGAGGTAATTTCCCAATTTCATATAGCTGCTGCGATACTTGAGCGAGGTGCGCAGGTTTGGTTCTCAGCACTCCATCTGTACGGCTTTTGTTTTTCTTTTCTTCGGTACTCATAAAATCAAGGGTCTTTTTTTTGAAGGGTCATAAAAGTAAAAAAAATATCTTTTGAAAGGGTTAGAAATTTATTTTAAACCGATAAAGAGTTTTCCTTAAATATAAACGAGTTTTCAACATAAAACATAAACGAATCAGGGTTTGAGTTTTAGACTGTCATTAATTTTATAGGAATAATTGTTTTTTGCCTGTTATTTCGTTTAAATAGGTGCTTATTAAGGGATAAAACCAATAATTAATCACGTTAGTATTGACAAATTTACTTTGTACTTTTGTCCTAATCGAATTCCAATGTCAAACATAAAATTAGACGACAAAAGCTTTACTTCCTATATTTCTGAAGAAAAAATTAATGAGGTAGTAAATCGTGTTGCTGCCTTAATTAATGCCGATTACAAGGATAAAAATCCTTTGTTTCTTGTTGTATTGAATGGAGCATTTATGTTTGCTGCTGATGTATTACGCGGTATTACAACGGAATGCCAAGTTTCTTTTGTGAAATTGAGCTCTTATACAGGAACTTCAAGTTCTGGTAAAGTAAAGGAGTTGGTTGGTATGAACGAAGACCTTGAAAATAGGCATGTAGTAGTGCTGGAAGACATCGTTGATTCAGGAACGACGATTGAGTATATCCTTGCAGATTTAGCAACCAAAAAGACGGCTTCTATAGCAGTAGCAACATTTCTTTTTAAGCCAGATGTATATAAAAAAGATTTTAAAATTCAGTATATTGGTTTAGAGATACCGAATCACTTTATTGTAGGTTATGGCCTTGATTATAATGGTTTTGGAAGAAATTTGAAGGACATTTATGTAGTAAAAAGTAATGATTAGCATTCCATTAAAGTTTCATTTTAATTACATTCAATTTTAACTTAGTATTTTACTCAATGCTTAATGTCGTTTTGTTTGGTCCACCAGGTGCAGGAAAAGGCACTCAATCTGAAAAGCTGATTGAAAAATATTTGCTTGTTCATCTATCTACCGGGGATATTTTCCGTTCAAATATTAAAGGTGCAACCGAGTTGGGAAAACTTGCTAAAAGTTTTATGGATAAAGGTGAATTAGTTCCCGATTCGGTAACCATTAGTATGCTTGAGGATGTTGTAAACAAACAAATCAATCCTAAGGGTTTTATTTTTGATGGTTTTCCAAGAACTTCAGCACAGGCCGAATCGCTTGATGCTTTTCTTATCCAAAAAGGATGGAGAATTTCGGCAATGATTGCGTTAGAGGTGTCAGACGAAGAATTGAAAAAACGTTTGTTGCTTAGAGGTAAAGATTCAGGTCGTGCAGATGATGCAAATCCGGAGGTAATTCAAAATCGAATTAATATTTACAACCGTGATACCGCCCCACTTAAAAATTTTTATAAAGAACAGGGAAAATACCGTGGTGTTGAAGGACTTGGTACCATTGAAGATATTTTCGATCGACTTTGTAACGAGATAGATTTATTAAAATAAATCTCCAATCAAATAGGTATTAATAAATAAAAATGGCTGATTCTAATTTTGTTGATTACGTAAAAATTTGTTTGAAGTCTGGTAAGGGCGGAGCGGGATCTATTCATTTATTACGTACTGCTCAAACCGCTAAGGGAGGTCCTGATGGAGGAGATGGTGGGCGTGGTGGTCACATTATTCTTCGTGGAAATAAAAATGTATGGACCTTAATTCATTTGAAATATAGGAAGCATGTTATTGCAGCTGAAGGCGAAAAGGGTGGCAAATCGAATAGTACAGGTGCAAGTGGAAAAGACGAATACCTTGATGTTCCGCTGGGTACTATTGCACGTGATTTTGAAAGTGGGGAATTGATTTGTGAAATTAATGACGATGGTCAAGAATTCAAAATTGTTAAGGGAGGACAAGGAGGTAAAGGAAATTCTTTTTTTGCTACGCCAACGAATCAAACTCCAAGGCATGCTCAACCTGGTGGCGATTCAATTGAAGAATGGAAAATTCTTGAATTGAAATTATTAGCCGATGTGGGATTAGTAGGATTTCCGAATGCAGGAAAATCAACATTGCTTTCTGTTGTTTCGGCTGCAAAACCAGAAATTGCAAATTATCCATTTACTACGTTGGTTCCTAATTTAGGAATTGTAAAATATCGTGATGATCGATCATTCGTGATGGCAGATATTCCAGGAATTATTGAAGGAGCTGCATCAGGAAAAGGTTTGGGAGTTCGTTTTCTGCGCCACATTGAACGAAATTCTGTATTGTTATTTCTTGTCCCTGCAGACAGTAACGATATTGTTGCGGATTATAAAATTTTGTTAAATGAATTAGAAGAGTATAATCCAGAATTATTACATAAAAAAAGAATGCTTGGAATTTCGAAAGCCGATATGTTGGATGAGGAATTATTTGATGCTTTGAAAAAAGAGGTTGATAAAAAATTCTCCAAAAAGTTCAAAATCCCCTATGTAATTTTTTCATCTCATTCTGGTAAAAATCTTCAAAAATTAAAAGATGAGTTGTGGATTCTGATGAATGAAATAGATTTCCATTAACGCATTACCTTTATTTTACGCAATATTTCTTTATTCAAAGAGTGAAAGTTGTGGTGTATTTGGCCATCCACCTTCCATTCGAAGTAGCCAATCTTGACGAAATTGCCCCCCTTCGTTTTTTGCAAGTCCTCCATCATTTCCTATTACTCGATGCGAAGGAATAATAAGTGAAATTTTATTTTTACAAACAGCAGCAAGTGCGGATTGAAAAGTATTGAGGTGGCCTACACGTTTTGCAAGTTCGAGGTACTTAATGGTTTCTCCGAAAGGAATTTTGCACAGTTCGGTCCATATTTTTTCTTGAAATAGTGTTCCTTTTCTCTCAATTGCTAAATCAAATTTTTTTCTTGACCCAGCAAAATATTCCTGAAACTGATTCGCAGCTTTGAATAAAAGTAGCGGTGTTTTGTCTGCTGTTGGGGTGGGGGGCTTCGTGAAAAAAATTACAGAAGAAATAACTGCTGCTGTTCCTGTAATTTCAATAAATCCAATTGGTGAATCAATGACAATAGAAGACATAATCAAATATAATCAATGCTAATGTTAAAAGCTTTTAATTGACCTATTGAACCAAAATGGAAATAGTTTCTTCAATTAATTGATTGCTGTCGATTGGAACTACACCAACGCTTTCACAAACTAATCCTCCTGCTATATTGGATATTTCTGCAATCATTTCAGGTTTTAATCCTGCTGCAAGCGCTAATGCAGCAACACTTACCACGGTATCACCCGCTCCCGAAACATCAGAAATATTGCGGTAGTGCGCTGGTAATCTTTTTTTAACATGTCGCCCATGAATATAAATTCCGTGTTCAGATAGCGTAATCATTGCAAGATCAATTTTAAGTTTTGATTTCAGCATGTCAACTGCTTTTGCTAATTCTTTTTCACTGCTTTGGTCAAAATCAAGTTTTAAGCCTTCTTTTAACTCTTTAAGGTTTGGCTTAAACAATGTTGCACCGTGGTAACACATGAAATGTTTTTTCTTTGGGTCAACCACAACTGGCACACTTAGTTTTTTTGCTCGACGTAATACGTCCTTAATTAAAGGTTCTGTAATTAGTCCTTTGTTGTAATCTTCAAAAATAATTACATCAATTTTTTGTGTTTCGATGAGGTAGGTGATACTTTGAAGAAATAAATTGGTTTCGTGTTCGGTAATATCAGAATCAATTTCTTCATCAATCCGTAGTAGATGACTCGTATTGCCAAGAACCCTTGTTTTGATTGTTGTAATTCGATCTCTACTTTTAAGAATCCCTTTTACACTTAGTTTTTCTTTCTCCATCATTTCTAAGAAATGTTTTCCCGCACTATCCACGCCAATTACAGAACACAAAACTGGCGTAGCACCTAATGCTTTTACATTTAAAGCAACGTTTGCTGCGCCTCCAAGCCGTTGTTCTTTACGTACGACTGATACGATAGGCACAGGTGCTTCGGGTGAAATTCGAGAGACTTTTCCCCATACATAATTATCGATCATTACGTCACCAATAATTAGTACACGAAGTTTTATAAAACTATCAAAAATTTGCTTTATTGATTTCGAAGTGTGCTTTGCCAATTTAGTTGAATTTTTGTAAAAGTATGAAAAATTGAGTTGGTGCTTTAGGGCTGTAATAGAATTTAATACTTTGTTGTTGTTAAAAAAAAACGGGAATCTTGAAAAGACTCCCGTTTTTTTTAAGATTTTATTTAATTAATCAGCTTCTTCAATCATTTTGAATGGCACTGCAATTATTGCTTGATAATCTTCGCCTGCTTCGAGCATGTCTTCATCGTCTTGCTCGTAATGCCAGTTGATGATAGTTGCATTTCCTGCTTTATGTATTGCTTCTAGTTTTTTGAAAATATCAAGAATACATTTTGACGAACTTGTGTTAAAATATTCAAGTTGAATTTTAACATTAGTATTTGCTTGGGGCTTTGCCGCATAGCGATCCAAAAGTTCTACTATTGGCTTGTAGAATTCGATTGAGTTTTCAGGGATAGATCGCCCCTTTATTTCAAGATGACCTGTTGCTATATCGAAATTTATAGTTGGTGTTTTTGGAGTTCCCTCAATTGTGATGCCTTCCATAGTTATGGTATTTATTGTTTTGTTTTTATTGTTTTATTTTTATTGTTTTGTTTTATTGTGGAGTTATCTTAATATTTAAACTGAAAAATGAATACATATCATCAATGGGCATAAAATTGTATTTCAATTTTTGACCAGTTTTACGTGCAATGTCAATCATACCTAAGCCACCACCACCTTTTGCAGACATTTGACCGTTATTGAGCACAGCTTTATAATAATCTTTCAGTTCTTCTTTTGAAAGTTTATTTATTTCGTCTAATCGAGTTTGCAATACTTCTACATTTTTTGAAAGAATGTAATTACCCGTTACAATATTATACTCATTATCCATTTTACCTATCATAAAAATAGCAGAACGAATATTCTCACCAGTTCCGGTTGTAATAGATATTCCGTTTAATGATCGTGGAATTTCGTCCATGTGATGGTAAAGGTTTTGCAAACATTCAACCAGCACATTATAAACCTTCTTCTTCGTCTTTGGTTGCTCTTGCATGGTGTCTAACTTAGACTCCATTATTTGTAATATAGATGTAAGTAACTCTGCAGTTATATCGCCTTTAAAGGAGAGCATAATGTTATTACGCTCCATCTTATCGTAAAAATCGTATATGTCAACCATTTTTAATATTCCGGGCTACTATAGATTAGCAATTATACAAATATAGCGTGACTTTTCGGATTTCCAAACAAATGTTTAAACAAGCAATTATTATCAAATTTTTAAGTTCGTTAGTCTTGCTTTATATTCTTAATTCCCAAATGAATTTCGTTTTTATTCTTCAGGAGGTAGTACCTTTGTCCGTAATGAAATCCGAAATAGTTAATAGGTGTTGGTTTGAAAGCTGGTTTGATAGCCATTATTACCATTTGTTATATGGCAATCGGAATGAAAAGGAAGCTGAAAATTTTATCAAACTTCTCACTGATTTTTTGAAACCCACAGTAGGAGCACCTGCTCTTGATCTGGGATGTGGAAAAGGTCGACATGCTATTGCCTTGCATAAAAATGGTTTTAGAGTAACTGGTATTGACCTTTCCAGTAAAAGTATTGAGGAAGCAAGCCGAAGTAATTTACATGAAATTTCTTTCTTTGTTCACGATATGCGATTGCCGTTTAAGGAGAATTTTTTCGATTATGTTTTCAATCTTTTTACAAGCTTCGGTTATTTTGATTTAAATCATGAAAATACCGAGGTATTAAAAGCGGTTCACACGGGCTTGAAAAATAACGGTACTTTGGTTATTGATTTTTTGAATGCTACACTTGTGGAACAAACAATTGAAACCCATCGAGAAGGAAACTTAGTGGTCGAGGGAGTTAAGTTTAATTGGGAAAAAAGAATTGAGAATGGATATGTCATTAAGGATATTTCTTTTACTGATGATAACAAGCCATTCCAATTTACTGAAAAAGTGCAATTATTGACATTGAATGATTTTAGAGAACTGCTTGATCCTTTTTTTGAAATAGAAAATATTTTCGGCGATTATTTACTTAATAAGTTTGACGAAAATCAATCTCCTCGCTTAATTTTAATTGTAAGAAAAAAATAAAAATGATTTTATTTACTTACGGTCTGATTGCTTTTGTTTCTGTTCTATTAAGTGGAGCAGTGTTGCTTCTTGTACAAATTCCTCGTACACCAATGCGTTTATTACTTGCATTCAGCGGCTCATTTTTATTCGCTATCAGTATGCTTCATCTTATTCCTGAATTATTTGCAACGAATACGCCAAATATAGGGATGTGGATTCTTGTGGGTTTTCTCATTCAGTTATTATTAGAATATTTGTCGGAAGGAATGGAGCATGGGCACTTGCATACCCATGGTAAAGACGACGAGCATTTACATCATAAAAAAAGCATTCCGTATAGCGTAATGATTGGTCTTTGTCTCCACTCATTACTCGAAGGTATGCCCTTAGGAATAGAAGATGGGAACTCCAAAATATTTCCTCCATTTCTTACCGGTATTGTTTTGCATAATATACCAATTGCGATAACATTCATGAGTTTACTAATTCATCTGGGACATTCTAAATTAAAAGCGTTTTTGCTGATTGGTATTTTTGCATTGATGACACCTTTAGGGTTATTGATTAGTCATTTTATTGGCCAGCAGTTGCAAGGGGATTTACAACCATATTTTGCTGCCGTTACGGGTGTTGTTGTGGGGATATTTTTGCATATTTCAACAACCATACTTTTTGAAAGTACAGAGAATCATCGATTTAATGGATTGAAATTTTTAACAATCCTATTGGGAGTTTTTGTAGCTTGGTTATTCATTAAATAAATTTTATAATTGGAAAATTTAGAAGAAAATAGTGTAGAAAATGACACCGCACTTCCAGTGGGAGATTTTCGAATGGTTGCAAAAACAATGCAAGGATTAGAAGGTGTGCTTGCAATTGAACTTTCGAAAATTGGAGCTCGGGATGTTAAGGAACATAAACGTGCGGTAAGTTTTATTGGCGATAATGGAACGATGTACAAAGCAAATTATTTGTTACGAACGGCATTGCGTATTCTAAAACCTGTGGCAAAATTTAATGCACGTAATGAAAAAGATTTTTACGATGGAATCTATGGAATGGATTGGAGTTTAATGTTGAAGCCGGAAGATACGCTTGCTGTTGATTGTACGTTGAACACTGAAATCTTTAATCATTCTTATTATATAGCGCAAAAAACAAAGGATGCAATTGTAGATCAATTTAGAACTAAATTTGGAAAAAGACCTTCAGTAGATACGGATTTTCCAACGTTGCGAATTAATATTCATGTAACCCGTGAAGAGGTAACCGTTTCGCTCGATAGCTCAGGCTATTCTTTGCACAAACGTGGTTATCGCGAAGATGCGGGTAAGGCGCCAATGAATGAAGTGCTTGCCGCTGGAATTATTTTATTAAGCGAGTGGCATCCGAGTCAGCGTTTAATTGATCCTATGACTGGTTCTGGTACAATTGCAATTGAAGCTGCAATGATTGGAAGTCATATTCCTCCTGGAGTATTTAGGGATAAATTTGGTTTTGAAAACTGGAATGATTTTGATTCTTCGGTGTGGGAAAAAATTACAGAAAGTGCCATTAATAAAATCAGTAATGAAACATTAGCTATTACTGGAATTGAAATTTCTCCCCCAATGATTTCAAAAGCAAGAGAAAATATTACAAGGGCAAAAGTGGAGGATTTGATTCAGACAGTTTGTTCCGATTTTTTTGAATGGACTCCTCCAGAAGGGAAAGGTATATTAATTATGAATCCTCCTTATGGGGAACGTATGGAGCAAGATGATTCTTTGGCATTTTATAAGCAACTTGGCGATACCTTTAAGAAAAAATATGCTGGTTATGAGGCATGGCTAATTTCATCTAACCAAGATGCGCTTCGTGAAGTTGGTTTGCGCCCTTCAAGAAAAATTACCCTTTTCAATGGTCCTTTAGAATGTCGTTTGATGAAATATCAAATGTATGAGGGTACAAAGAAGATTCATAAATTAGAAGCTGGGTATAAGAAACCTGATAAGAATCAAATTATACCTGAATGAAAACAATAGGAGTATTTACATCTGGAGGTGATTCCCCAGGAATGAATGCCTGCCTTCGCGCTGTTGTCCGTACCGCCCTTAATGAAGGAGTTTCTGTTTGTGGTATCCGCTATGGGTACGAGGGAATGATTGATGGAGATTTTGTTAATATGGATGCGCGTTCTGTAGCTAATATCATTCAACGCGGAGGAACGATTTTGAAAACTGCGAGAAGCAGTCGCTTTATGACTCAGGAGGGAATGCAGCAAGCGAAATTACAATTGGAAAAGCACAACATAGATGGTGTAATTGCAATTGGAGGTGATGGTACGTTTCGTGGTGCAGAAGCATTTTCAAAAATTTGCACTATTCCATTTGTTGGTTGTCCTGGAACGATTGATAATGATTTAGTGGGTACTGATTTTACAATTGGATATGATACTGCGCTCAACACAGTTATTGATGCGGTCGATAAAATTCGTGATACTGCTGAATCTCATAATCGTGTTTTTATTGTTGAAGTAATGGGGCGCGATGCTGGTTTAATTGCACTTTATAGTGGAATTGGTTCTGGTGCTGAGGGTATATTAATTCCAGAAACAAAAAATGATTTGTCGGTACTTTTAAAAAGACTTGGCGAACACCAACGAGTTAAAAATTCGAAAATTATTATTGTTGCTGAAGGTGACGAGGCAGGAGGCGCCTTTAAAGTAGAAAAAGCGGTGAAGGAAACTTATCCTCATCTTGATGTTCGCGTTTCAATTTTAGGCCATATCCAACGCGGTGGTTCGCCAACATGTATGGAACGTGTAAATGCTAGTCGAATGGGTTATTCGGCTGTTCAGGCATTGCAATCTGGTGAGCGTAGTGTTATGGTTGGAATTGTAAACAGGCACATGCTACTTACTCCTTTTACTTCAGCGGTAAAATACCATGCAGAACTTGATAGTGACTTATTGAATATGATTGATGTGTTGGCCCGCTGATGGTTAGCTGTGCGCCTTGAAAAAGAGCTACACTATATTTACCTAAACGACCAAGAATCTAAACCTAAACTTTCTATTTTCTCGAACATTGATTAAAAAGGTTACAAAAATTAAAAATAGTTTAGAAGGTAATTTTAAACTTTCACAGGGGGTCGATGTGGAAATTTATTCTTCTATTCAAAAGTTTAATAAAACAGATTGGGTAAAGTTAATTCCTAAAGAGAGTTTTTTTCTTTCATGGGATTATTTGTGGACTTTTGAAAAGTTAGCAGCTCCAAACTTTAGGTTTCAATATGTAATTGTTTCAGAAAATAACAGGCCAGTAGCAGCTTTTTATTTTCAATTAATTTTTCTTTTGGAGTCCGAAATTTCTTATATTTTAAAACCGCTTGCTTCGAAATTGCCCAAAATTAGCATTGCGAATGAAATAAGAGATTGGTTTGTTAAATGCAGTATTGAAAAAGGTTTTCGGTTATTAGTATCTGGGAATAATTTCATAAGTGGAGAATATGGGATTGGGATTTCTCCAAATGCAGTTGTGAAAGAAGTTTTTGATGCGTTTGCAGATACCGTAAAACTTATTTCTAAAAATGACAAACGAGATGGCAAGATCTCTGCGATCTTGGTTAAAGATTATTTTGAAAACACTGCCGTTACTACTGCCGACCATTTACAAAAAAAACGGTATCATCGTTTTTTAGTGGAGCCCGAAATGATAGTTGCAATTCAACCTGAATGGAAAAAATTTAATGATTACCTCCAAGCATTTTCAAAAAAATATAGAAATAGGGCAAATGTAGTTTTGAAGAAAACGAAAAGTTTGAATGAAATAGCATTGAATGTTGTTGAGTTAGAAAAAGTAGCTACCGAAATTTATCAACTGTATAAAAATGTGTACGATCGTGCGAAGTTTAGGTTATCGATTTTACCAGCGAATTATTTTATAGAAATGAAGAAAGCATTTCCTGACACATTTCATATTTATATATATCAAATGGATGGAAAAGTAGTTGCCTTTCGATCCGAATTTCTTCTGTCAGCTCAACTCGAGGGTCATTTTATAGGTTTAGATTATGCTGTAAATGAATTGTACCCAATTTATCAAAGGATGCTTTATGATTTTATTCGGGATGGTATAGCCTTGGGCTATCAAAAAGTTTATTTAGGTCGCACCGCTGCAGTAATGAAATCTACAGTTGGAGCAGTAGCGCATGATTTGGTTTGTTATTTAAAATATAGCAATGGAATAGCTGGCCAAATCGCTCGTCCATTTATTGAATATTTGAAACCTTCCATTGGTGTCATTAGGAATCCTTTTAAATAATTTAATTGTTTAATTCAATCCTTCAATTAGCCATTTTATTAATTCTCCTTTTTCTATTACATTAGTGCTCCAATTATTACAAGATTAGTTTTAAAATTTCAAAAACTTATGCCGAGTCGCATCGTTTTTATTTCAGTAATTACTTTTTTTTGCGTCTTTAAGTTGTTTGCACAGCAGGGAATACATGGTCCTAAGGTTGTTACTTCAGCTAATACAATTGTGAATGAATACACATCAATAACAGCTTATGTTCCTGCTGGAAGTACTACGTTACCTGTTGCGGCAAGTTCTCTAAATGCAAACAATAGATTTGCAGGTCCGCTTGTGCCTGGCGATTTGATAATGATTTATCAAGTTCAAGGAGCCATCATCAAAGATATTTGGAGCGCACCAAACCCTGATACCACCTGGGGAAAAATTGTTACTAGCGGTGATTATTATAGTACAGGGAGGTATGAATTTCATCAAGTTTCCGCTGTTCCCAATTCAACTTCTATTGTTATCAATTGCGCCACAACTTATGACTATATTCCTAATGGCGCAACAGCTCGTAAGCCAATGGTGATTAGGGTTCCTCGTTATACTACATTAACAATTAATTCTGCTGGCGTTTTAACTTGTGATGATTGGGCTGGAACTCTTGGTGGTGTACTTGCTGTGGAAGTGCAAGGAAATACTGTAATAAATGCAGGTGGATTAATTGATTTGAATGGCAAAGGTTTTCGTGGTGGCTCTTTGGTTGGCGATAATAACACTCAATTTGGTTCCAATACTAATGCGTCAACAAATAGTTTTTTAGGGGCTGAAAAGGGTGAAGGTGTTGCCGGTTATCAGGCAGAGTATGATGCTTTTGGTGGCCGATATTGCAGAGCGCCAGGTGCAAATGGCGGCGGCGGTGGTTGTGCTCATAATGGCGGCGGCGGCGGTGGTGCTAATGGTCCTAATAGTTCAAGTAATTCTGCGTATTGGAGTGGAAATGGAATTCCAGACCAAACAACACCGGGATGGACTACTGCATGGAATCTTGAAGCACCAATGAATACAATGTCTCTTCGAACTTCGTTGAATTCAGCTGGAGGTGGACGAGGTGGTTACAGTTTTTCCTCAGCTAATTTAAATGCTTTAACTGTTGGTCCAAGCAATGCAAGTTGGGGCGGGGATTATCGAAATAGTTTGGCAACAGGTTTAGGCGGTCGTCCATTAGATTACAGTACAGGAAGATTATTTTTTGGGGGTGGAGGTGGTGCTGGAGATCAGAATAATTTAGGTGGCGGTGTTGGTGGAGATGGTGGTGGTTTATGTTATTTGATGGTTTTTGGTGGGATTGCTGGCAGTGGCACTATTTCAGCTAATGGTTTGAATGGCGCAAACGGTCAAGGAGGTTCAGGTCTAATTACAGGAATTGATGGTGCTGGTGGAGGAGGTGCTGGTGGGACTGTAATTTTAAATGCCGTAACAGGTGTTGCCAACACAATTACTCTGAATGCAAATGGAGGAAATGGTGGTAATCAAGTTATTAATTTGACCTTATCCACAAATGAAGGAGAGGGTCCTGGCGGTGGTGGTAGCGGTGGTTACATTGCAATATCATCCGGCACGCCAGTAAGAAATTCAAATGGCGGATTAAACGGGACAACGAATTCCGCAGGATTAACAGAATTTATTCCAAATGGAGCAACTAAAGGTTGCCCTGGAACAAATAACGCTACAATTACAAATTTTACAATAAACGTTTCGAATATTACTATTTGTGTAAATAATTCAGTCACTCTTACTGCAACTTTGGGAGGTTCGCCACCAGCTAACACTACAATTTATTGGTATGCTGCTGCAGTTGGCGGGAACCCAATTTTTACTGGACCTTCATACACTACACCAGCACTTACCCTAAGCACTACGTATTGGGTTGCTACTTGTCCAGGTTGGTGGCGTGTTCCTTTAATTGTTACAGTGTCAACTGCTCCTACTGTTACAGCAAGTGCAAGTTTAAGCTCAATTTGTATTGGTAGTTCAACAACATTAACTGGTGCTGGTGCAATTACGTATTCTTGGAATCCGGGGAATTTAGTTGGTGCTTCTGTTGTTGTTTCACCAGCCGTAACAACTACTTATACGGTAACGGGTACAGTTGTTTTAGGTTGTACTAACACTGCTACTATAACAATTACTGTAAATCCAATACCTACTGTTACCGCATCTGCATCTCCAAGTCCGATTTGTAATGGTGGTTCTTCCACACTTACAGGTGTTGGCGCAACATCCTATGTTTGGAATCCTGGAAATATACCTGGATCGCCAATTGTAATCTCACCAACGGCAACAACAACGTATACTGTAACGGGCACATCGTTGGGTTGTTCAAACACTGCTCAAGTAACTGTTGTTGTAAATGCTGGACCAACTGTGACTGCAATTGCTGCACCTTCAGCAATATGTGCTGGCGGATCTAGTATTCTTACTGGAGGTGGAGCAGCAACTTATGTTTGGAATCCTGGAAATATAATTGGTGCCTCAATTACAGTTAGTCCATTAACAACCACTACTTACACCGTTACTGGCACAGCTTCTAATGGTTGTATAAACACACAACAAGTTACAGTTACAGTGAACCCACTTCCAGTTGTTACTGCAACGGCTACAAGCCCAATTATTTGTTTGGGAGCATCTACTGTACTTACCGGAGGTGGAGCCGCAACTTATGTTTGGAATCCTGGAAATATAATTGGCGCCTCAGTAACAGTAAGTCCAATAGCAACAACAACTTATACCGTAACCGGTACAGCTTCCAATGGTTGTGTAAATACACAACAAGTAACAGTTACTGTCAATCCTCTTCCTATTGTTACCGCAACAGCTTCTAGTCCAAGTATTTGTTTAGGGAGTTCCGTTTCTTTAACCGGAGGAGGTGCCGCAACTTATGTTTGGAATCCGGGTAACATCAGTGGTTCTCCAATTTTAGTCTCACCTACAGCAACCACAACCTATACCGTAACAGGAACTGATGCTTTTGGTTGCACCAGCACTTCTCAAGTGATTGTTGTTGTAAATTCATTACCAATGCCAACTGCAATAGCTACTCCATTATCAATTTGTATTGGACAAAGCGTTTCGCTTGTGGCGAGTGGTGGTGTAACTTACACGTGGAATGGAGGAAATTTGATAAATGCAACAGGTGTTTCACAAACAGATTTTCCTAACACGACATCAAGTTACATTGTGAACGTGACAGACATTAATGGCTGTACAGCAACTGCACAGGTTACTGTAAACGTCAATCCATTACCAATTGTAAATGCAGGTATAGATCAAACAATTTGTTCAGGAAATGCAGCAACAATTGTTGCATCAGGGGGTGGAACATATTTATGGAATGGCGGTTCATTAGTTAATGTTCCTGGTGCTAGTCAAACTGTTTTACCCACAAATACTACAACCTATATTGTCAATGTTACTGATGTTAATGGATGTGTTAATTCAGACTCCGTTAATATTTTTGTAAATCCAAATCCGACAACTGCTGCCGGTCCCGATGTTTCTATTTGTCCAAATAGTTCTTGTCAACTTCTTGCAACTGGCGCTATTAGTTATTTATGGAGTCCTTCACTGGGTTTAAATTTTACAAATATCCCTAATCCAATTGCTAATCCATTGGTGACAACTGTTTATGTCGTTACTGGAACAAATTCTGCAGGTTGTACATTTAGTGATACAATTATTGTTACTGTTTCCAATATACTTTCAGTTTATGCTGGAGCTGATGTTTCAATTTGTTTAGGCGACAGTGTGCTGCTAAGTACTTCTGGAGGTGTTTTCTATAGCTGGACACCTGCTATTTCTTTACAAACACCAGCAAGTTCATCTACCAACGCATTTCCTACTGCTACAACAACTTATACGGTTCAGGTCACTGATTCGAATAGTTGTTCAGGAATAGATTCTGTTACAGTTTTTGTAAACCCTGCAGTTTTTATTTCTGTTTCCGGCAACGCTTCAATTTGCGCAGGACAATCTGCTACGCTAACTGCTAATCCAACTGGAGGAACAGCTCCTTATAACTTTAATTGGAGTAACAATTTAATAGGAGCAGGCCCACATCTTGTTGTTCCAATAACTACAACCACTTATACTGTATCTGTAACTGATTCATTGGGATGCACTACGCCTTCGCAAAGTATTTTGGTAACGGTTAATCCGCTGCCAATTCTCGTCATTCAATCATTTTCTAATGTATCATGTTATAATGGTACCGATGGTACAGCAACAGTACTTGCTTCAGGTGGTAATCCTCCATTTACTTATGCTTGGACTCCTGTTGGTGGAAATGCTTCTACTGCGAGTGGATTGAGTGTTGGTTCTTATACCGTTACTGTCACAAGTATTGATGGTTGTATTGAAACACAATCAGTAATTTTAACACAGCCAACAGCTATTTTGCTTACAAATGTGAGTGTTAATGAAAATTGCATCAATGCAGATGGAAGTGCTAGTGTTGCTGCTAGTGGTGGAAATCCAGGATATACTTATCTCTGGAGTAATTTATCGACGAATGATTCAATTACAAATTTAACTTCTGGAAATTATTCTGTTACAGTAACGGACGCGAATGGTTGCACAGCTTTAGCAAATGTTAGCGTTGGTAATTCAAGTACAGTCAATGCAGATGCGGGAATAGCTGTTACAATTATTGCAGGTCAAACCACGGTGTTAAACGGAACAGGTGGAGTAAATTATTCTTGGTCACCACCCTCCACATTAAGTTGCACAAATTGTCAAAATCCAATTGCTTCACCAACCGTAACCACTACCTATACGGTAACAGTTTCCGATGCATTTGGATGTTTTGAAACTGACACGGTTACTGTTTTTGTTGATATTTTATGTGGTGAATTATTTATTCCAAATGCATTTTCTCCAAATGGTGATAATGCAAATGATACTTTTTATGTTCGAAGTAATTGTATAAAATACATGGATTTTCAGATTTACAATCGTTGGGGTGAAAAGGTATTTTATTCCAATGATCAAGCAAAGGGATGGGATGGCATTTGGCGTGGTGAACCTTGTGAATCAGCAACATTTACCTATTTTATGAGTGCTTTGCTTTTGGATGGATCATCGGTGAAAAAACAAGGAACAATTTCGTTAGTTAAATAAGTATGAAATGAAGAGTAAAAAACTTTATTTAATTGTAGCTTTAGTTTGTGTTTTAGGTTTAGATTTTTTGTCTGGGCAGGATGTTCATTTTTCTCAATTGACGGAGACGCCTTTGTTACTTAATCCAGCCGAGGCGGGACTCATTCATAATTTTAGTGGAATTATAAATTTTAAGGACCAGTGGAAAAGTGTAAGTGGTAGCCCATTCAGAACTTTTAATGTGAGCGCTGATATGGCCTTTCTTAAAAAAAATAAAGGGACTCATCTTGGTGCAGGCATTAATATTTTTTCTGATAAAGCAGGTGTTGGCCAAATGGGAAATACTTTCGGTTCATTGCATCTCTCTGGTATTCTTGCAGTAAATAGTCGCAATTTAGTTTCTGTCGGACTTTATGGTGGCATGGGACAGCGAAGCTTGAATTATGATAAGCTTTATTGGGACAAGCAATATGACGGAATGACTTTCGACGCATCACGACCTACTTTCGAGCCTACAACTTTTGGGAATTACACCTATTCAGATTTTGGTCTTGGCCTTGCCTATTTTTATGGTAAGGATCATAAAACGATAAGTTCTAATAATGGGTTAAATTTTAATTTAGGACTTTCTCTACAGCATTTGAATCAACCTTTTTATAGCTTTTATGGTACTAGCGATCAAATTTTACCTATGAAGTTTGTTGCACATGGTAACGCTGCTATAGGATTACAAAATCGAAATCTGATTTTAGAGCCGAGTTATCTTGTTATGATTCAAGGTGGAGGTCATGAAATTAATGCCGGTATGTTATTTAAATACGTCATGCAAGATGCCTCAGTTTATACTGGAAGGAAAAAAGTGGGTGCTTTTATTTTAGGCGGATATTACAGGTTGGGAGATGCTGTTGTACTGGCAACTGGTTATGAATTTTCTGGCTATCGCATTGGAATGAGCTACGATGTTAATTTATCCGATTTGAAAACGGCAAGTAAAACTCGTGGTGGATTCGAAATTTCACTTCGATTCACTTCAGAAAGTGCTAAGGGTTTATAGGTACAATTAAACCTATTTTAATATTTTTTGTACATTTTTTTGTAACTAAAGGACCTTGCCTTTAGTAAAATCAACATGTTAATTTATAGTTATCAATTGAGTTCTTTAGGTTTATTAGTTGCATTTTCAATTATTAAAAATTGAGGTTTTTTTAGATTTGATACTTTGTTGAAATTTATTAACTTTATGGTCTTAAGGGGCTTTAATTTTGGAGTTTATTCAAAGAGTTTGACCTTAATTTTGGTATTATTATTAAATGAAGCGGAAATTATTTTATTGTATTTTATGTATTTTCCCCGTTTTGTTGGGTTTTCAAACATCTTTTGAGGCGGATGCAAATGTGCGGCTTAAGTCTGTATTTATTTATAATTTCACTCGTTACATAGATTGGCCTTCAGATTATAAAACAGGGAGCTTTGTAATTGCCTATTTTGGTAAAAGTTCTAAGGTTATTGCAGAATTAAATAAAATGGCATTATCAAAAACAGTAGGCACTCAAAAAATTGAAATTCGAATAGTTACCAAACTTTCTGAAATAGGTAAAGCTAATATCCTTTATGTAAGTCCTGACGTTGAAACACCGCTTGTTGACATTATCAAGACCACTAAAGGAAAATCGATTTTAGTTGTAACGGAGAACATTGGTTTTGCAAAAAAAGGAGCTACAATAAATTTCGTAATTGTTGATAACAGACAAAAATTTGAATTGAACCAAGCGAATGCAGAAAAAAACCATCTTAAAGTAAGTTCATCTTTATTGGCTTTAGCAATACCAGTAACAAATTAACATACCATGGAAAAGTATAAATTATATAATCTTCGGTTTCTGTTTTTTCTACTACTAATTTTGATTTGTAGTCCGATTGTGAATGCGCAAAGTTCTGTCATTCATTACGATGCTGCGTTGAATTATATGCAAAAAAATAATGTAGATAGTGCAAAGATTGAGATTGACCTACACATGCAAAATGTTGACGTGCAACTCGATCCTGAAAATTGGTATTTGGAGGGATTTATTTATAAAGAGCTTTATAAAAAGTATGAAAATGAAAACTTCAATTCTCCCTACCGTGATAAATCGTTGAATTCATTTAAAAAATCGTTTAAGCTTGATACTGTTATTGCTCGGACTAAAACCACGAAAGAGCTTATTCGTTATTTAGCTGGTCGCTTTTACAATGATGCTGTTTTAACACTTGATTCATTGAATTATTTAACTTCTATTCTTTGCTATGAGCAATATCGTGACGCAGCACTTATTTTGGATTCCATTTTAGATATTAAGAAAAAAGACATCGAATTTTATCTTGCTTTGGGAACCATCTATGTTGAGATTTATAATTCCGATAAAATTAAAAATCTTCAATTTTTTAATTTAACGCGCGATACATATATGAAAATATTGAATTGGGATCCGAATAATTATGCAGCTAATTACGATCTTGGTTTATTGTATTGGAATAAAGGTGTTCATTTGATGAATAACATTGATTACGAATTAAACCTCGATAGCGTTATGCAAGTCCAAAATTATTCCGTTAGTATTTTTAAAGAATCCCTCCCTTTTGCACAAAAAGCTTATGAAATGGAACCTAAGCGTGAAGAAACATTGATTGTGCTATCTGGAATATTTTATAGTCTCAATGATTTTCCGAAGTCAAAAGCTTTTGACGCAATACTTAAGGACCTTCAGAAGGAGAAATAATAAAATTTAAAATAGAGATTCTGATTTATGGGTTTTCGTTTTACAATTGGTCGTAAAATTCTTATTGGGTTTAGTGTACTTATATTTTTAGTACTACTTGCTTTTTCGTTAACGTTGATTACCATTCGAAAAAGCCGTGAAATCAACGATAAAATTACAAATTTATATAACCCATCTGTTTCTGCTTTGCAGGATATGTACGTTCTGGTTTTGCAATCCAATACCTTAATAAATAACTGGATTAATACGCCTGCTTCCAGTAGCGATAAACCCAAATTGAAATTTTTGATAAAATTCGACTATCCATCACAACGAAGGATTATTGATACACTTTCAAAAGGTTGGTCTCAAGGAGATCGCCAGCTTTGTGATTCTATTTTTAATGATTGTGACAGATTGTGGGTTTTGGATAGGGATGTGATGGTTAATTTGGATAATGTGGATGGCTACAATGATGCTTCTATTTTCCTTCTTTGTCAGTCAGATGTATTGGATAATGATGGAGTAATTAAGGTTAAGATAAATACGATATTAAATAATTTAAATAATTTAATAAGTATTCAAAACGAGGCAGCCCATGAAAAACGTAACGAAATGTTGGCGTCTTTCAAGACGTTATCAATGGCGGTAATGTTATTGTTGATTGTGCTACCGCTTGGCGGACTTTTAATTGCATTTCTAACTGCACGAACGATTACCAAACCTATTAAATTTCTTAAGAATATTTTACTTTCAATGGCGCGAGGCGTTCTTCCAGAAGCGCAAAAAATAGAAAGTAATGATGAGGTTGGAGAAATGTCAGTTGCGCTCAATAGCTTGGTTGATTCTATGAAGTTGACAACTGAATTTGCAGGTGAGGTGGGAGCAGGGAACTTTGAATCATACTACCAACTGCTCTCTGAACAAGATACTCTTGGCCAAGCACTCTTAAAAATGAGAGGGGAACTTCGTGAAAATGAAAGAGTGTTGGAAGCTAAAGTTATTGAACGAACGGAGCAGGTGGTGCGTCAAAAAGAAGAGATTGAATTACAGAATCAAAAGCTTGAAATTGTTTACAAACACATCACCGATAGTATTCGTTACGCTAAACGCTTGCAGGATGCAATTCTTCCACCTATAAGTTTTGTGAATCGCTTACTTCCTGAATCTTTTATTTTATTTAAGCCAAAGGATATTGTATCGGGCGATTTTTATTGGTTGTTTGAAAATAAAAACAGGATTTATCTTGCTGCGGTTGATTGTACAGGTCACGGTGTACCTGGCGCTTTCATGAGTATCGTTGGTAATAATATGTTGAATCAAATTGTAAAAGAAAATCCTGAAATAAATGCAGGACAATTGCTCGATGAATTAAACATAATGGCCGGGAAAACTATTAACCAGAATGCAGATGAAACGGCTGTTCGTGATGGTATGGATATGACGCTTTGTATTTTGGATACCGATACAAAAATTATGGATATGGCAGGTGCAAATAATTCACTCTATCATTATCGTAATTCAGTTTTGAAAGAATATAAAGCGGATAAAATTCCAATCGGTTTTGTAGAAGGAAATTCGAAGCATTTTACGAATCACCGTATTGCCCTAGAAAAAGGAGATACTATTTATTTATATACAGATGGGTATGCCGATCAGTTTGGTGGACCTAAAGGAAAAAAATTCATGGTTGAAAAATTTAGAACTTTTCTTAACACCATTCATCCATTGCCTCTTTTGGAACAATATTTAAAATTAGATTCTTCCCTTGAAAGTTGGAAAGGTGATTTAGAACAAGTTGATGATATTCTTGTCATTGGCTTTAGGGTAAACTAATCATTTCGATTCTTGTTTTATTATCACATGTGCCATGATAGGTTCGTCGTAATAATATATTTTTACAATAGAGTTTATACTGAATTAGATGTTATTAAAATGGTTTTAAAATACCTCCACCCTACGGGGCTTTGAAACAATTTAACTTTGGTTTTTCTACCAAGATGTGTTAGAAGATTCATAGGGGCGACTCCAATATTGATTCATTTCCATCATCTCTCTGCCTGAAATTGTTTTTTCTCTATCTTGTTGTTTATTCACGATGGTTTTTTACTTTTGTTAGTAAATTCTACTTGTTAGAAAATTCAAAAAATAAATGAAGGGTTCTTCTTGTTTTTTGGAATATTTGTAGAATTCATCTTTAATGATTTTTTTTGAAATACTATAATTCCATAGACAAATGAAAAAAGTAATTTTATTGATTGCTATCCTCTTGGTAGATTTTGGTTTTGTTGCTGCACAAGCGCCTCAAGGAATAAATTACCAGGCGGTTGCTCGTGGAACTACAGGATTAGAATTACAGCTTACACCCTTGGTTGTCCGTTTAGGAATTTATTCTGATTTAAATGCTACTATTCAGGTTTATGAAGAATCGCATGCTGTAACTACCAATGCATTTGGTTTGTTTAATGTAGTTATTGGGCAGGGAACACAAATTTCCCCTACGGCTTTCAATACCATTTCATGGGGCACAGGATCATATTTTTTGAAAGTTGAAATTGATGGTGGTACTGGATTTACCAATATGGGAACTACTCAGTTATTATCAGTCCCTTACGCATTGTTTGCACAAAATTCTGCCAATGGTCCAACCGGTTTACAAGGACCAACTGGTGCTATTGGAGCAACAGGACCAGTTTCTACAGTCGCAGGACCAACTGGTCCTGCCGGAATTAACGGATTAAATGGTGCAACAGGTTTAATTGGACCAACAGGTGCGGCTTCTACTGTTGCAGGTCCAACCGGCCCAGCTGGAATAAATGGATTAAATGGTGCTACAGGTGCGACGGGTTTAACTGGTTTAACTGGCGCAACAGGTATTCAAGGTATAACAGGTGCTACTGGAATAAACGGATTAAATGGTGCTACAGGTGCTACTGGTTTAACTGGCGCTACTGGTATTCAAGGAGTAACAGGTGCGACTGGTGTTACTGGTGTTCAAGGTTTAACCGGCGCTACGGGCTTGACTGGTGTTACTGGTATTCAAGGTGTAACAGGTGCTACTGGAATAACAGGTCTTCAAGGAGTAATAGGAGCAACAGGAGTAACAGGAGTAACAGGAGCAACTGGTACACCTGGATCACTCAGTGCATGGGGCTTAACTGGAACTACAGGTACAGTTGATGGCGTCAATTTTTTTGGTACAGCGGATTTTGTCCCACTTAACTTTAGAGTGAATAACTTAAAAGCAGGAAGAATAGACATTCCTACATGGAGTACATTTTTTGGTTATGAAGCAGGTAATGTAACTACAGGATTACATAATACAGCATTTGGGGATTGGTCTCTACTTTTTAATACCACAGGTGCTGACAATACTTCTGTTGGAGTAACCGCACTTCAATCAAACACTACAGGTAGTAAGAATACTGCTGTAGGAAAGAATGCACTTCAAACAAACACTACAGGTAGTAACAATACTGCTATCGGAAATGGCGCAGGGGTTTCTAGCGGGGCGCTCACTAACGCAACTGCAATTGGTAATAATGCTGTAGTAGGGGCAAGTAACAGTTTGGTTTTGGGAGATAACGCAAATGTTGGTATAGGAACAAGCATACCTACTGCAAAATTAGAAATAGCGGGTCAAATAAAAATTACAGGTGGAAATCCAGGTGCAGGTAAAGTTTTGGTGTCGGATGCGAATGGTTTGGCTCAATGGGCCAACATTACAGATAAGATTGCATTTCATGCGGGTACTAACCCAAATGCCAATCCTCAATCTATTTCTGCCAATGTCATAACAACCGTCGCTTTTGGTCAAGGAATTAATTGGTTTAATCATGGACTGGGTTACAATACTGCCAATTATTCTTTTACCCCACCTGTACCAGGTACCTATCAATTAAATGCACATGTTTCATATTTTAACGCTCCGGCTAATACTCCAATTACAATTACAATCAGAACAGCAGGTGGATTTGCTGCGAGAGAAATTAACACTAGTCCTCCTACTGGTAGTGGTGTTTTGCAATTAAGCACCATTATAAATTCCGCTATTTCACAAGGACCTTATTGGGTTGAGGTTAATATTATTGCCACAAGTGGGATGTCGATTGCTCCATACGACAGTCATTTTTCCGGGTGCTTGCTCTATAAAAATTAAGGTATCAATTATGTTAAATTATTATCTTAAACATATTTTTTTCTTGGTGGCAGTAACAGCAATGGTTGTTTCAAGCCCTGTTGCCGCTCAGGTAACTGTAGGGTCAATTACTCCTGTGCTTGTTGGTTCCACCGGAAATTTTTCAATTGCTGGTGGAATGATGATTTCCGCTTCAACGGGAGAACCAATGGTCAGCACATTATCAAATGGTAATTTTATACTTACACAAGGCTTTCAGCAGCCATCTGGAAATAGCACACTTACTTTAAATGCCAGTATAATTTATACTAATGCTAGTTGTGCTGGATCGAATGATGGCTTTGCAAATGTGACTCCAATGGGTGGCGTTGGCCCTTATTCATTTGTTTGGTCAAGTAATCTGAATGATTCAATTACGAATAATACAATTGATAGTTTATCTCCTGGAACTTATAATGTAACTGTAATTGATGCGAGTGGATTAACAATAAATCAAACTTTCTCAATTTTGGATGGAACTGGAATTTGCGGCCTTAAAGTTTATTCAGGATTGACACCCAATAATGATGGTCATAACGATCTTTGGATTATTGATTTTATTGATTTATACCAGCCCAATACAGTTTTAATTTATAATCGTTGGGGAAGTTTAGTTTGGAAAGGAAATAATTATAACAATAGAGATGTTGTTTGGAATGGTAACGATCAAAATGGAAAAGCGCTTACTGACGGGACCTATTTTTATGTTATAGAAGTAAAAGGTGGTCATATGGAAAGTTGGGTTGAACTTTCACATTAATAATTTTTTGTAATGAAAATGAAAATAGTTGTATTGTTTATTCTTTCTGTTTTTGCCACATTAAAAGTGACAGATTTATTTGCACAGCAAGATCCACAATTTTCTCAATACATGTTTAACCCACTTTATGTTAATCCTGCTTATGCGGGAAGCCGAGGTGTTGTTAATGGGGCACTTGCATATAGAAAGCAATGGATTGGTTTTGATGGTGCACCTTCAACAATGGCTTTTGCTGTTAACATGCCATCCAAAAAAGGAAAAGTAGGAATCGGTTTTGAAGTGTTTAATGATAAAATTGGTCCGAAAACTACAACTGGTGCAATGGTAGATTATGCTTACCGCATTCCACTTGGAAAGGGGAAATTAGCTTTTGGATTAGGCGCAGGCCTCATGTCATTCAATGTGAACTGGGACGAGGTTACTTATAAAGATGGTGCTGACAGTTACAACCAACTTGGTGTTGTTAAAATTACTAAGCCGGATTTTAAATTTGGCATTTATTATAATTCTAAGAAATTTTATACGGGCATATCATTTACGCATTTGAATCAGGAAGTTTATTCGGTAACGCAAGATTCTTTAATGTTCACTGCAATAATGAGTAGGCATTCTTACATAACAGTAGGAAGGGCATTTCAAATAGCAGATAATGTTGTTTTCAGTCCTTCTATCATGTTTCGTAATTCGGGAAATAATTTAGGCAATAATGTTGATTTGAATTTAAACTTTAAATTGAGGGATGTGCTTTGGGTTGGATTGACAATACGATCCAATAAATGCCTTGTTGCGTTGGTACAATACAGTATTACCAATCACCTTAAGCTGGGTTATTCATTTGATATGAGTGGAACTCGTCTTGCTACTTATAACTCTGGCACGCATGAAATAGTACTTGCCTTTGACTTGAATATTTTTCAATCCAAAGTTCTTTCACCTCGTTTCTTTTAATGGCTTATTAGCAGCAATGGTTAATATAAAAAAATACTTTTTTCTAGTATTAATACTTTTAATATGTTGCCCTGTTTCTGCTCAGCTGCAGCGAGGGGATAAGTATTTTAATGAAGGCGAGTTTGCAAAAGCCATTCCTGCCTATGAGAGAATCCTAAAAAATAAAAGTGATTCTGCCGTAATGGAAAATCTTGCTAATTGTTATCGCATTACAAAAAATTATAAGAAAGCAGAGGAATGGTATTCAAAAACAATTGCAGCTAATCCCAATTGTAAATCAATCGTTTATTTTAATTACGGAATTGCATTGAGAAATAATGGCAAAATAGATGAGGCGAAAAATCAATTGCAAAATTATATTTCTAAAAACACAAATTCTCAAACCGCAGAACTTCAAGTTCGTAGTATTGATTATGTAATGAATTCACAGAGCCAAGTTCCATTGTATGCTGTATGGAATAGTCCTTCATTGAATACACCTAGCGCGGATCTTTCACCTCTTTATTTTCAAAATGGATTATTATTTATTTCTGATAGGGGTGAAAAAGATCTCCTTAATGATGAAAATTCAGCTGTTTCAGGACGTGCATTTTTTTCTATTTATTACGCAAAAACATCTTTAATAAAAGAGGATTCTATTTTCTACGGTAAAGCATCTAAATTTTCTTCTGTCATAAATAAAGAATTTCATACTGGTCCAATTTCGGCTACAAAAAACGGAAAATTTATTGCGTTTAATCATGTAGAATTCAAAAAAATATTGAAGTCAAAAAAATTTGTTAATCGTTCAAAAATTTATTTTAGTAATTACATTGAGCGTCATTGGTCCACACCATCAGAATTTCAGTATAATAGTAATGCTTATTCGTGCGCACATCCGGCATTATCTAATGATGGAAATTTCTTATTTTTTGCATCAGATAGGATAGGGGACGGTAGTATGGGTGGTATGGATATTTGGGTGTGTAGGCGGGAGGGTGATACTTGGAGCGCGCCAGAAAATTTAGGACCCGAAGTAAATACTACTGCCGATGAAGTTTTTCCATACTTGCGAAACGATGGAATACTTTTTTATTCTTCTGATGGACTAGTGGGAATGGGGGGGCTAGATATTTTTTCTGCCCTAAAAGATACCGATGGGAAATGGAGAAATGTTGTGAATCAAGGTGCGCCTTTAAATGGAGTTACGGATGATTTTGGAATAACTTTTAATGCAGAAGGAAGTCGAGGTTATTTTACATCTAACAGAATAGGAGGAAAGGGTGATGATGATGTTTATTGTTTTAAGGTTATTAGCAAATTTATTCGATTTAAAGGCAAGATTTTAACCAGTACAAAAGCGGAGGAAATTTTAGCAAATACAAAAATAGAGTTATTGTCCAAGGAAGGGAGATTGTTAAGCAAAACTACTACAGATGGCAAAGGGAATTTTATTTTTGAAAATCTTTTAGCGGGTCAAAATTACCTGATTCGCTTGGATGAAAAAGATTCCAATATTTCGTGTCGCAAGAAATATTACATGATGGATGAAAAAGATAAATTAGTGCGCGTAACGGTATTGAATGAAGTTGGTGGTCGA
>NSIF01000014.1 GCA_002737665.1 Flavobacteriales bacterium
GTAAACAAATTCATTGCACGCGCTTTATCTGTTCTATAAAGAGCTTCATACTTCTTCACTTCAAATGGTTTCCCAATCCGAATGTGCATCGATTTCCTAAATTTCCAAGGAGTTGCGGAATAATTTATACCAACAGGTACAATTGTAAGATTTAATTTAAAATCAGCTTTCCCTTCAGCATAAAATGCAATTCTTGCAGTTCCTTTTTTTAATTTTCTCAACCTTCGTTCTTGTACACACAATCCTTCAGAATAAATAATAATAGATTTATTTTCCGACAACATTTTAGAACAACGGTCAAAAGTGATATCATTTTTAGAAAGATGCTCCGCTCCTTCAAGTAATCTATAAATAGGAATGATGCCTACGAAACCTAAAAAATTTGCTAATAGCTTTTTTCTAAAAACATCTGAGCGAGCCAAAAACCAAGTTCTTCGCTGAATTGTAGACCCCAATAAGAGTGCATCCATAAAAGCATTTGGATGATTACAACATAACAAAATTGGTCTGTCAAGTGGAATATTTTCCATTCCTATTGTATGTTTTAATCGCTTATGACGATAAAAATATCCAAGGAAAATATTAAAAACTACCCAAAGGTATCTATAGAAAATATGACCTAAAATTTTCATAACTACTATACAAATATAGACATTGAAATCAATTGCTATGAATTGTGAGCACATAATATAATGAGCAAATAGCATAAGGGATTCTCATTTATGGGCATCTCTATTAAAAAGCACGTAAACTAACATTTTTTGAATTAAAATTGTTTAATTTTGAAATGCCTATTAAGAAAATTTCAAGCCATGAAAAAACTTTTTTTTCTTGTGACTATCTTGCTTATAACACGATTGAGTGCACAGAAATTTATTACGCCACCTGTTGACAAAGCCATCACATTTAGTGAAATGCAAATTCAGTACAATGATTGGAAAAAAACTGTTGACTTGAAAAATACAAATGGGTGGAAATATTATGCGCGGTGGCAAGAGGAAATGTTAATGCATATGAATACTAATGGAGAAATAGCCGATCCTGCCAACTATCTGAACGCTGCAATTGATGTCGCAAATCAAAAACAGTCACAGACAGCGCAACAAATGATCTCCTCCTGGTATCCCGCAGGCCCAAATGCAGTGCCAACTAATTTAACAGGTTACATGCAAAATGGAATTGGAAGAATAAATTGTATTGCTTTTCATCCTACACTTCCAAACACTTACTTTGTTGGCGTGGCCCAAGGCGGAATGTGGAAGACAACAAATAATGGAGCTTCTTGGACACCGTTGACAGATAACCTGCCAATAGACCGCATCAGCGATATTTGCATTGATCCGAATGACCCTGACAACACCATGTATATCTCTGTTTGTGATTTTGAATATATTGGTTTTGGGCTTTTTCTAAATGCTAGAAAAAGAAATACGCATTACGGACTTGGTATTTACAAAACCACAGACGGAGGTCTTACTTGGAATCCAACAGGATTAACTTTTCAATTAACTCAAGGAGAAACCTCTCTAATTCGTAAAATAATTATTGATCCAGCAAACAGTAACAATTTACTTGCCTGTGGAGTTAGTGGAATGTATCGGTCAACTGATGCAGGTGGAACATGGACAATGGTTCAATCAGGTTTGTTCTGGGATATGGAAAGAAACCCTGTTAATGCGAATATAATTTATGCCGCTACGGGTTGGGTAATGAATGCAAATACTGGAAGTGCAGCTATTTTGAAATCAACAAATTTTGGTCAGACATGGACAATTCTCTCTACAGGAATTCCTACAACGGGTTCTGTGCAAAGAATTAAACTTGCCATTGCTCCCTCAGACCCTAATTATATTTATGCAATAACAACAGATACTCAATTTGGCTTTTACGGAATTTACAAGTCAACTAATGCAGGAAATACATGGACCTACATTTCCCCTGCATTAAATATTCTAGAATGGAATGACGGAACAGGTAGCGGAGGCCAAGGAACCTATGATGTTGGATTTATGGTTCACCCTACTAATAAAAATACACTTTATACTGGTGGAATTAATTTGTGGGGATCTACTGATGCTGGTGTAACTTTTGATCCTGCGAGCCATTGGACCTTAAGTTATGGTCCAACCCTTCATGGTGATATTCATTTTATTGCGGCGCATCCTATAACAGCTGATATTTTTGTTTGTAGTGACGGCGGGGTTTATCGTACAAATAATTTCCAAACTCAAACATGGAACGCCGCAAATAATGGAAGCCCGTGGCCAACCAATTGGACACACATTAGCGACGGAATGCAAATTTCATCATTTTACCGAATTTCATCATCAAGAAATAGTGCGGCTAGGTTAGTTGCTGGTTCGCAAGATAATGCTACATTTTATTTTGATAATAATTCATGGAGTACAATTTTCGGTGGAGATGGAATGGATAATTATTGTGATCCTATTGACAATCAAAAAGTTTTCGGCTCTAGCCAATATGGAAATTTCTATATGTCGCTTGACGACGGCTTATCAAATTCAGGAACAAATCCAAACGTGAATGGAGAACTTGGAGAGTGGACAAGTCCAATAGTAGCCGATTACAATCAATATGGAAGAATTTATGCTGGATTTGAAAATGTGACCCAAACAACTAATGGTGGAAATAGTTGGAATGCTATTTCTAATTTCCCCTACTTAGGAAATCCACAAGAAGTAAATGCAATTGCAATTTCCAATTCAAACAACAATGTAATTTACGCAGCAAAAAGGGTTCATTACGAATATGGTCTTCCTTCCTTGTTATATAAAACAACTAATGGTGGAGGATTGTGGACAAACATAACAACTGGCCTACCCGACTCACTTTATTTTACAAGCGTCGAAATCAGCGAAGGAGACCCACTAACAGCTTACGTAACCATGGCGGGCTTCAGTGCTCAGGACAAGGTATATCGGACCATTAATGGTGGAGCAACATGGACTAATATTTCATACAATCTTCCCAACATTCCTGTGAATTGTATTAAATATGTTCCAAGTGCAAATACAGTGTTAATTGCTACAGACGTGGGAGTTTATGTACTAGATGTAATTAATGCAACTTGGATTTTACGCAGCACAGGCCTCCCAAATGTAATTTGCTCGGACATAGATTTTAATGTTTCAACCAATACCATTTACCTCTGTACATTCGGAAGAGGAATTTGGGCAACAGACCTTGATATATTTACAAATTTACATTTTACAGAAAACATACCTGCGGCTCTTAATCTTTTTCCATCACCTAATAACGGAACATTCTCCATCAGTTTGAATGATGAAAATCTAAAAGAAGAAAACCTAAAATTAGAAATTATTGATGTGAAAGGAAGAATTACGAATACGTCGGTTCTTTATGGACAAACAAAATACGATCTAAAGTTTGACCTTGCTCCTGGTATTTATTATGCTAGCGTGCGAGGAGTAAAATATCATTGGGTACAGCATTTTATTATCCAGTAGTATTGAAAAATACTTTGTGCTATTAAATTAGAAAAACTAGAGAGAAAACAAAAGCCGGGCACCTTTTTGCGCTTCATTAAAAACCCCACTATCAAATACTAAATTCCCGTTCACAAATGTTTTTTTCACTTGCGAACAAAAAGTTGTTCCTTCAAAAGGCGACCAACCACATTTAGCGTAAATATTTTCTTTGGAAACAGTCCAAGGCGAATTCAAATTCACTAAAACTAAATCTGCCCAATAGCCCTCGCGTATGTAGCCGCGTTTTTCAATTCTAAAAAGGTCTGCAACTGCATGCGACATTTTTTCAACTACACGTTCAATTGAAATCTTTTCTTCACGCGATTTTTCCAACATCGCAACAAGTGAATGTTGAACGAGGGGCCCGCCTGAAGCAGCTTTGGTATAGCTTTGGTTTTTCTCATCTACTGTATGTGGTGCATGATCCGTTGCAATTACATCTAATTTATTATCCAACAATGCCTTCCAAAGAGCATCTCGATCAGCGGCCGTTTTCACTGCTGGATTCCATTTAATTAAAGTTCCCTTTGTTTTATAATCGGCATCACTAAACCAAAGATGGTGAATACAAACTTCGGCTGTTATTTTCTTTTCCTTTAAAGGAACAGAATTGTCAAACAATGCTATTTCCTCAGCAGTGGAAACATGAAAAATATGCAGACGCGTTCCAAATTTTTTCGCTCGCGCAATAGCTTTAGCAGAGGAGTTATAACACGCCTCGCGGCTTCTAATGAGTGGATGAAATTCAACAGGAATGTTTTCGCCAAATTTTTCTTTGTAAAAATCTAGATTTTTCCGAATCACTTCATCATCTTCAGCATGAATGGCAACAAGCATTTTGACTTTACTGAAAATTAAATCTAATGCTGCTTCATTGTCAACCAACATTTCTCCTGTAGAAGATCCAAGAAATATTTTTACTCCACAAACATTACGGGCATCCAATTTTAATATCTCTTCTAAATTTGAGTTGGTTGTCCCCATAAAGAAAGAATAGTTTGCTAATGAAACTTCTTTCGCCCTTGAATATTTTTGTTCCAACAATTCAATCGTAGTGGCAGCAGGAATTGTATTGGGCTGCTCCATAAATGACGTTACACCACCAGCAACAGCTGCTTTCGACTCCGTATATATTTCTCCTTTATGTGTAAGTCCAGGTTCGCGAAAATGAACTTGGTCATCAATCACACCTGGAAGCAAATGCAATCCAGTAGCGTCAATTATTTTAATGTTTTCTTCAATAGTAATGAATGGCTTAACAGATGCGATTTTTCCGTCAACAATAAGTACATCTGAAAGATATGATTTCCCTTCGTTTACTAATGTTGCGTTTTTGATTAAAAATGTTTCCGCCATACTATTTCCGCTAACGCCTCATGGACAAGGTCAATGACAAAGATAAATCAGAATGTGACGTTAAGTGTCAATTCTTGAGTGCCGCGTTTTATTTTTACTAACGTGCTGTCGCCAACCTTAAAAACTCCCAATGATTTCATATAATCCATAACACTATTGATTTCAATAGCTCCTACTTGTAATATGACATCGCCTTGTATTATTCCTGCTACTTTTGCTGGTTTTCCATCAGTTACTCCATCGACACGCATTCCTTTACCCTCATAAGTATAATCAGGCATTAAGCCCATCTTCACCTTATACACATGCGTTCCAGAATCAGGAGTTCTGGTAGCTAGAAATTGAAGTTTAGGAAGTTCTTCCGTTGTCATTTCTACATTAATGATGTATTCCAAAATCATTTTTTCACCCTCAAAATTTATTTTTTCTACATCATCGGAAGGCCTGTGGTAATCGGAATGTTGGCCAGTAAAAAAATGTAAAACAGGAATATTTTTAAGATAAAAAGAGGTTTGATCGGATGGGCCAATTCCTGCAGAATCTTTTTTCACTCGAAAAACAGTTCGCATTCGATCGAGCAAAGGAACCCAAATAGTAGCTGTACCCACTCCATAAATAACTAAGTTTTTTGTGGAATCATTCAAACGACCAATCATATCCATGTTGATCATGTAATTTACCTTAGAAAAATCGATGGTCGGATTTTCACAATATTTTTTTGAACCATAAAGACCTAATTCTTCACCAGAAAAACAGATGAATAAAAAATTAAACTTTTCCTTACTATTATTTCCAGAAAAATACCGCGCTAACTCCAACACGCCAGCAGTACCGGATGCGTTATCATCAGCACCGTTATGAATTTTTCCTTTAGGATTTGCATCAAGGGAATTATGATCGCTACCTAAACCAAGGTGGTCGTAGTGCGCTCCAATTATTACTGTAAGTTCTGCTCCATTATCAAGATACCCAACAACATTTCTCCCTTGTCGTGTTACAGGTAAAGCAAGAGAGTCGTTGGGGTCAACTTTTTGAGTAAATGAAAATGGATAATAGTATCCGTCTGTACCTTTTGGAGTAATTCCAATTTTTTTAAATTCGGTTGAAATATAGTTAGCCGCTTTCAATTCGCTTTTCGAACCAGTACCTCGTCCTTTTAACTTATCACTTGCTAAATAAGTAATGTCTTTTTTAATACGAGAAACTGATATTTCCTGAGCCATTAATTGTGGACAGGATAAAACCAAAACGAAACAATACAAAGAATAACGAAAAAATCCCATCATAAATATTAATATTAAATTGTTAGTCTATTTAATACAAGAGTCAAAATTTAATCTACCCATTCTGCAAGAAAAACATTCGTATCACGAGTACCTCCATTTAAACGATTCGAAGAAAAAACCAAAGCTTTACCATCCGGAGAAAACATTGCAAAAGAATTAAACACACTTTCAAAAGTAATCTGTTCCAAATCTGTACCATCTAAACGCACTGTATAGAGCTGAAAATTATATCCTTTTTCGGCCTTATGGTTGGAAGAAAAAATAATTTTATTTTGATTCGGTAAAAAGTAAGGTGCCCAGTTCGCTTTTCCAAGATGGGTAACTTGTGTTAAATTACTACCATCTACATTACAAGTAAAAATTTCCATAGCCACCGGGGCAACTAATCCTTTTACAAGAAAATCTTTGTATTCCTTTATTTCAGCCTCTGTTTTTGGACGAGATGCGCGAAAAACAATTTTCTTTCCATCAGCAGAAAAGAAACCGCCACCATCATAGCCAAGTACATTGGTCACTTGTTTAGGATTTGTACCGTCAATATTCATGGTCCATAAATCCAAATCGCCACCTCTTGTTGAGGTAAACAATATTTTATCGCCTTTGGGAGAAAGTACGGCCTCTGCATCATAACCAATTGTATCGGTTAATTGTTTTGTAATATTTCCTTTCAAGTCAGCAATAAAAATATCAAAGGAGTCAAAAATGTTCCATAAGTATTTACCCCCGGCATGTAAATCACCCGTTGCTGGACAGGCCTTTGCCGATTTATGTGTTGAGGCATAAAGTACATGCTTCCCATCAGGCATGAAGTAGGAACAGGTTGTACGACCATCACCGGTACTTATTTTTTTAGGCGTATAGGAAGAATCCTTCACCTCATTAATTTTCATCACAAAAATTTGATCGCAGGATAAATTCCACTTTTTATAATTCGATTGAAATGTCAGCGATTTTCCGTCGGGTGAAAAATAAGCTTCTGCATTATCTCCACCAAAAGTAAGTTGACGAACATTTTTTAAATGCTTTTCACTCGGCGAATCAATTACTACATGTGGTGCTTTTCCCGCACTAAGAAAAAATAATATTGTCGAAAAAATTAAAACAAAAACTACAACTCTCATAAATTAATTTTGGTAGACAAAATTACGCAAGGGCCATAGGCCAAATTGTCACAAAACTGTCGGAATTATGGGCTGATATGTTACTTAATAGAATTTTCAGAAAATTACGTGCAATTCTGGTATTGTGATATTGTAATTGGTGTTGAGAAAACAAAAAACAATACGATTACATACGAAATAAGTGAATTAGAATAAAATGCAAGTAATCTAGTAGACGGCCTCGCCTGAGTAAACAGACAAATGACCGCATCAAATAGCCATTAACCCCATTACAATAAAATCAAAATTATTTCGCAGGGGAAATTTTCTTAAATCGCATTTGCAAAACTCCTAAAAAAGCTTCCTTAATAATTCCTCCACTCATTTTCGAAACTCCTTCGAGACGATCAACAAAAGTAATTGGAACTTCAATTATCTTGAATCCAAGTTTCCATGCGGTGTATTTCATTTCAATTTGAAAAGCATAACCAATAAATTTGATGTTATTCAAATCTATTGTCTCCAAAACTTTGCGTTGGTAACATTTAAATCCCGCCGTTGTATCTTTTACACCAAACCACAAAACCATTCGCACATAGACAGAGGCGAAATAGGAAATAAGCAATCGGTTAAAGGGCCAGTTTTCTACCTTTCCTCCTTTTACATATCGAGAACCAACTGCCACATCAGCACCTTGTTCGGAGCAGGCGGCAAAAAGTCGATGTAAATCATTCGGGTTATGAGAAAAATCGCAATCCATTTCGAAAATAAAGTCGTACGAATTTTTTATTGCCCAACGGAAACCATGGATGTAAGCAGTGCCTAAACCCAATTTACCTTTTCTTTCCTCTATAAATAAGCTACCTGCAAATTCAACAATTAATGAATGAACAATCTGCGCAGTACCATCGGGAGAACCATCATCCACAATCAGAACATGGTAGTTCCCATCGAGCGACATCACCTTGCGAATCATCTTCTCGATGTTTTCCTTTTCGTTATAAGTCGGTATGATAACAACCTTTTGAGGCATACTTCTATTTCGTTTTCAACAATTAATCAAATAAGATACAAAGATAAGTTGATGTTTTAATAATGCAATTGCAATTTACTAAGTCTTCAACTTAATTTTTTCTTAAATTCTCCCAAGCACAATTTCTTCCACTACGGCAGGGTCCAACAAGGTTGAAGTATCACCGAGATTTTCTATTTCACCTTCAGCAATCTTTCGTAATATCCGACGCATAATTTTCCCTGATCTTGTTTTCGGTAAGCCAGGGACAATTTGAATTTTATCTGGCTTTGCAATGGGGCCAATAATTTTAGTTACCTCAGCAAGAATTTCTTTTTTCAACAGTTCAATATCCTGATGCTGTTTTGTTGATATAACAAAAGCATAAATTCCTTGTCCTTTAATATCGTGCGGATAACTCACCACAGCACTTTCCACAATATCGGAATGCATGTTAATTGCGCTTTCAACTTCTGCCGTTCCAATTCGATGTCCTGAAACATTCATTACATCGTCAACTCTACCTGTAATTCTGTAATATCCATCTTCATCTCTACGACAACCATCGCCAGTAAAATACAAATTTTTATAGGTCGCAAAATAATTTGTTCTACAACGTTCATGGTCACCATAAGTAGTTCTAATAATAGATGGCCAAGGGAATTTAATGCAAAGATTTCCTTCCACATTATTTCCTTCAATCACATTTCCTTTTTCATCCACCAATACGGGTTGTATTCCAGGAAGCGGTAGAGTGGCAAATCCAGGTTTCGTTTTCGTAATCCCAGCAATTGGAGAAATAAGAATTCCTCCTGTTTCTGTTTGCCACCAAGTATCTACAATCGGACAATTTTCTTTACCGATATTTTTATGATACCATTCCCATGCTTCAATATTTATAGGTTCGCCAACAGATCCTAAAACTCGTAATGAATCTAATTTATATGGTTTCACAAATTCCAATCCTGCTGCTTCGAGTGCACGAATAGCAGTTGGAGCAGTATAAAAAATAGTTACTTTGTATTTGTCAATGACCTGCCAAAATCTTCCCGCATCTGGAAAAGTAGGGACACCTTCAAACATAACAGATGTTGCACCAGCAAGCAGCGGACCATAAACAATATAAGAATGGCCAGTAATCCAACCTATATCAGCTGTGCACCAAAAAATTTCTTTTTCATTGTATTGAAAAACATTTTCAAAAGTATATTTTGTAAATACCATGTAACCTGCACAAGAATGAACAACACCTTTTGGTTTACCTGTAGAACCCGAAGTGTATAAAATAAAAAGTGGGTCCTCGCTGTCCATAATTTCTGCCGCACATTCAGCACTTGCACTTTCCATTTCCTCGTGCCACCAAATATCTCGGCCCTTTTGCATGTCAATTTTTTCACCTGTACGCTTGTAAACAATCGTATTCAGGACTGATGGACACTCTTGTAATGCCAAATCAACAACAGATTTTATTGAAATCGATTTAGCACCACGATAAGCGCCATCTGTTGTAACCACAGCACAAGAATCCATATCTTGAATTCTACCAGCAAGTGAAGTAGCAGAAAAACCTGCAAACACAACAGAATGAATAGCCCCAATTCTTGCACAAGCGAGAACTGCAATAGCAAGCTCAGGAATCATTGGCATATACAAACAAACCCGATCTCCCTTTTTAATACCACGGCCTTTAAGAACATTTGCAAAACGGCAAACATCGCTATAAAGTTCTCTATAAGTAATTGCTCGCTTCTTTTCATTTGGGTCATTCGCTTCAAAATAAAATGCAATTTGTTCTCCACGAGTTGAAAGATGCCGATCCAAACAATTTTCAGTAATATTTAATTTTGCGCCAAGAAACCAATTCACACTAGGAGTAGCAAAATCCCAATTAAGTACAGTGTCCCACTTTCTCTTCCAGGTAAACTCATTGGCTTGTTCCTCCCAAAATAACTCCGGACTTGCTACAGACTTTTTATACTCGGAATGGTATTGTTCTATCGAAGTGATACGAGTCATACAAATAATATAAATTTAAAAGCCAACAAAGACTTTAGTAAAAATGTAAATTATACTTTAGGTTTTGAATAAGTAGTAACATCCTTGTCGCTAATCGACTTATCACAAAGAATTATTAATCGTTCGATAACATTTCTGAACTCACGGATATTTCCAGACCACTTTATTTTCTGCAATTCTTTAATTGCCTCTTTGGAAATTGATTTCAAAGGCATACTGTGTTCTTCACAAATTTTAGCAAGGAAATATTCGGCCAAGATTGGAATATCTTCTGTACGTTCATTCAAAGAAGGAACATGAACTAAAATAACTCCTAATCGATGGTACAAGTCTTCCCTAAAATTTCCTTTTAGTATTTCCTTTTTCAAATCTTTATTGGTAGCAGCAATGACTCTGACATTTACCTTAATTTCCTTATCTCCACCAACACGAGTGATTTTATTTTCTTGTAAGGCCCTCAATACTTTTGCTTGTGCAGCAAGGCTCATGTCACCAATTTCATCAAGAAAAATAGTTCCTCCCTCGGCCAATTCAAACTTTCCCTTGCGCTGCGCTACAGCAGAAGTAAAAGCTCCTTTTTCATGACCAAACAATTCCGATTCGATTAATTCAGAAGGTATAGCAGCACAATTAACTTCAACAAGTGCAGCACCACAGCGATTCGATTTTTCATGCAACCAACGCGCTACTAATTCTTTTCCTGTACCATTTTCACCCGTAATGAGCACGCGTGCATCGGTGGGGGCAACCCGCTCAATCATGTCTTTAATTTCTTTGATAACAGAAGATTCACCAATCATTTCAAACGTCTTGCTTATTTTTTTTCGCAGCGTTTTAGTTTCCGAAACAAGATTTGATTTATCAAGTGCATTTCTTATCGTTACGAGTAATCGATTTAAATCAAGTGGTTTTTGAATAAAATCATATGCGCCTTTCTTCACAGCTTCTACCGCAGTTTCAATGTTTCCGTGACCAGAGATCATTATTATGGGCGCATCTACATTCGCTTCCATAAATTTATCGAGTGCTTCCATGCCGTCCATTTTTGGCATCTTGATATCACATAAAATAATATCAAATTTTTCTTTCTGAACTAGCGTAAGGCCTTCAAGACCATCGGCTGCTTCTTCCACCTTAAAATTTTCATACTCTAAAATTTCACGAAGGGTACGTCGAATACTTTTTTCGTCGTCAATAATTAAAATACGAGCCATAGAAATATTGGAATGTTAAACTCTACGAATATACGAATTACGAAATTGCAGATTGATAGAAAAGTTAAATATATGGCCTTTTTAAATCTATTCAAGGCAAAAAAGGCTATGCGTTTTTCCCTTTAACTATTCAACAGGTTCCACAAAACGCCTTCTTTTAAAGAATAAGAAGAATACCTCATTTTTGAAATAGAAAGTTTGTTTATGACAAACTCAACAAGAATTGCAGACACAACGATTAAATCAACCCGCAAAGCTACAAGGCCTTTCATTTTTAATCGTTCAGCACGGGTGGAAGATAAAATTTCAGTACTGATTATTGCGCACTGTTCAAGATTAAATTCACATTCCGTTTTATTAAAAAGACCAGGCAAGGAATGAAAACGCATATTCACTAATTCTGCAAGTGATTCGAATGACCCAGATGCCCCGATGAGTTCCGTAACACCATATTTTTCAGCTGCAAGCCAAAGCGATTCAAGCTCAGTATTGAGATAATTTACAATTACAGACTTCTCGTAAGTAGAAATAGGATCGGAAGGTTCGAATCGTTGGAGCAAACGAGATGTCCCAATTTCAAAACTTTGTTTCCAGAGAATAGTTGTATGATCTACAATAATAAATTCGGTACTACCGCCTCCGATGTCAATAATTAGTGTCGGTTTTTCAGATAACGTTAAAGCTTGTCGAACGCCATAAGAAATATATTCTGCTTCTGTGGCTCCACTGATAATCTGAATTTCAATTCCCGTTCTCTCTTTCACAATGGAAACAAATTCGTTTGCATTAGAAGCATTTCGCATTGCAGATGTAGCAAACGCTAACGTTTTCTCTGCTTGCCACTGAATAATTGTGGCTGCGTAATTTTCCATTGCTTCAATTCCGCGCAGAAAAGCGGCGTCCATAATTATTCCGCTATTGATTCCGCCTTCACCTAACTTAACTGGAAGTTTTTCGTTGTATAATGTCTGTAATTCTTTTCCTTTACTCGATTCTGAAATCAAAAGGTTGAAAGTATTTGTACCTAAATCAATAACAGCTATTCGCATAAAATCGATCAAACTTTATAAAAAATCCATTTACCTAATTCTTTCCAAGTTGCTTTTTTACCATACATCAGAATCCCTACGCGGTAAATTCTTGCAGAAATCCAAGTCATAATTAAAAACGAAACTATTAAAATACCAATAGAAAGCAATAATTCATATATACCGACACCTCCAAAAGGAATACGAATGAGCATAACAATGGGAGAAGTAAACGGAATCATTGATAATAGTTTCGCAACACTCCCATTTGGGTCATTAATAATTGTCACAGACGAAAGCATTGCAATAATGAGTGGAATTGTAACCGGAAATGTAAATTGTTGCGTATCGGCATCTACATCTGCGGCAGAACCTATTGCTGCAAAAATTGAAGCATAGAGAAAATAACCAAACAAAAAGTAAAACAAAAAAGCTGGGATTAAATTACCCCATGGAATTGTCATAATTGTTTCTACAACATCTTTTGTTTGTTGAGTAGGATCAATCGACAACAAATTAATATCAGGATTTACAGGTATCGCATTTTTGATTTGATGCGGCATTGATTTCGTAAAGTCGACATTAGAATCATTTACAGAATTAACAACCGGAATGACAATAGCCAAGGATAGCATTATCCAAATTAAAAATTGAGTAATCCCAACCATGGTTACACCAATAATTTTACCAAGCATTAATTGAAACGGTTTCACTGAAGAAATAATTACTTCCACAATGCGTGTCATTTTTTCTTCAACAACACTTCTCATAATCTGCACACCAAACATGAGGATGTACATATAAATAATGAACCCAAACGCTAATCCTACAATAGCTTTTATATCTCCCTGTGTTGATCCATTTACTTCATCGGCCACAGTGACCTTTTTCAATGCGAGATCTACCGCCTGTCTGGAAATATGATTGATCCTCATATTATCGCGCTGAATTTCGTTTGTTAAGACATTTTCAAGCAGATTTAAAACATTTGAGCCAGGCGCTGATGTTGAAATTAATTTAGTAACAAGTGAAGGAGAATGCATTGCAGTAGAATCGCCACCACCTTGAAAACTTTCCGGAATCCAAAGTATTGAAACATGCGAAGAATCTTTAAAAATTGGGCGAACATTGTCCAACCCTTTATAAACATAATTGAAATTGAATTTCAGGTCAAGCGTGTCATTAAAAATAAATGCATAGCCCAAAGAATCTGGTATTCCCGAATCATCTACAACAACAATTGTTCTATGAATTGCATTTTGTTCATCTATTTTTTGTGTTACAAAAATCATTCCTCCCACAAGCAATGGCAACACGAAACACATGATGATAAACGTTTTGTTTTTCACACGTGTCAAATATTCTCGCCAAATAATAATTCCTAACTTTCCCATGCTTGTTATTCTGTCAAATTACTTTTTGTTCCAACCCGTTCAACTGTTTCAGAATTTTCCTGAACCTTATTAATGAAAATGTCGTTCATAGTTGGAAGTACTTCTGTAAAACCAACAACTTCACCCGCATTTAATACATTTTGAAGAATCAAATTTGGGGAAGTAGTGCCCAACAATTTTACTCTAGCATGCTGAATACCTTGCTCGCCTTCCTGTTTTGAAATTAATTCTGCGCCTGTCCACATAGCATTTGAAAAAGCAATCATGCTCCCTTTAAAAGAAATATCATAAGTGTGTGCTGCATAAGTGCGACGAATTTCTTTCACATTACCATCAAGAATTTTTTTTCCTTTATTAATTAATGCAATGTTATCGCACAACTCTTCCACTGAACCCATGTTGTGTGTAGATAATATAACTGTAGCTCCATTATTGCGTAACCGCAAAATTTCATTTTTGATAAGCTCTGCATTGATGGGATCAAATCCACTGAACGGCTCATCAAGAATTAACAATCGTGGTTCATGCAAAACGGTTACAATGAATTGAACTTTTTGCTGCATTCCTTTGGAAAGCTCTTCCACTTTTTTCTTCCACCAACCATCCATGTCAAAGCGAGCAAACCATTCTTTCACTCGTTCATTCGCTTCTTTTTTAGAAAGTCCTTTCAACCGCGCAAGGTACACAAGCTGTTCCCCCACTCCCATTTTTCGATACAAACCACGTTCTTCCGGCAAATAGCCAATCTCTTTTACATGATCAGAATTTAATAAGCGATTGTCAATTAAAATTGTCCCTGAATCGGGTGCAATAATTTGATTGATAACTCTAATAATCGTTGTTTTCCCTGCTCCGTTTGGGCCTAACAAACCAAAAATACTACCAGCAGGAACTTCAAAACTTACATCGTTTAAGGCAGTATGACCCGCAAACTTTTTAACGATATTTCTAGCTGAAAGAAGATTTGGCATTGAGCGAAGTTAGGGGATATTTATTAACGTAGATGAATACTTCCTGAGCGTGTATTTATTCGAAGTATTCTCTCATCCGATCAAAGAAAGATTTGTCTTTCTTACTTGGGTTCGGTTTAAAATTATGCGACTCTTTCATGTGTTCAATGGTTTTCTTTTCTTCAGCTGTGAGATGTGTTGGAATCCAAACCTGAATATGAACTAAAAGATCGCCACGACGGTAACCATTTATATCGGGAATTCCCTTTCCTTTCAAACGCAAAACCTTGCCAGATTGAGTGCCCGGTTCTATTTTTATTCTAGCTTTTCCCTCGAGTGTAGGAATGTCAGCACTTGCACCTAAAGCTGCATCTGGAATACTTGCGTGATGCTCGTAATACAGATTATTACCATCGCGCATCAAAAATTCATGCGCAGCTTCTTCAATGACAACGATTAAATCACCAGGAACCCCGGCTCGTGGACCCGCATTGCCTTTTCCATTCACACTCAATTGAATTCCCTCATGCACGCCAGCCGGTATCTTAACGCTAACCATTTCTTCGCCACGCGTAACGCCATCACCATGACACGATTTACATTTATCAGCAATAGTTTGTCCTTCGCCACGACAGGAGGGACATGTTGTTGCTGTTTGCATTCTCCCAAGTGGAGTATTAATTATTTGGGCAACTTGTCCCTGACCGCGACATGTACCACAAGTAGCAGTTGAGCCATTAGAAGAACCCGTTCCGCGACACTTTTCACAACTCACATTTTTGGGCACTTTTAATTTTTTCTCTACACCTGTAGAAATTTCTTCCAATGTCAATTTTACTTTCACCCGAAGATTAGAACCACGTGTAACTCGTCTTCCGCCTCCTCGCTGTCCACCAAAACCTCCACCTCCAAAAATATCTCCGAACTGCGAAAAAATATCGTCCATCGAAAACCCTCCTGCGTTATTTCCTCCTTGAGCACTTGATCCAACACCAGCATGACCAAACTGATCGTAGCGTTGTTTTTTATCAGGATCACTTAATACTTCGTATGCCTCGGCAGCCTCTTTGAACTTATCCTCTGCTGCTTTATCACCAGGGTTCTTATCGGGATGATATTTGATTGCATTCTGACGGTACGCCTTTTTTATTTCTTCAGGCGAAGATGATTTATTCGTACCGAGAATATCATAAAAATCTTTTTTACTCATATGGTTTCGGGTTTCGGATTCCTCGTTCCTAATGTTTTATTTAGTTTTTGAATTTTACCCATTCTTGATTGTCAATTTGTGAACATTATTATCCAATGCGAGCATCACGCCAACATTCAAATTCCTCAAAACTATTAAAAGTTGACATAAAATTTAATTTAAAAAATTCCTAAACAAAAACTTTTAACACGAAACACGGAACCCGAAATCAGTTCCCTACGATTACTTTTGCAAATCGAATTACTTTTCCGTTTAGCGTAAACCCTTTTTCAACTTCGTCAACAACTTTTCCCTTTAGGTCTTCAGTTGGTGCTGGTATATTTGTTATTGCTTCGTGAAGGTCAACATCAAAAACTTGTCCCACAGCTGAAACAGATTCCAACCCTTTTTGAGCAAGAATGTTTCTGAATTTTTGAGCTATTAAATTTACGCCCTCATTAATTGCGATAACATCTTTTGATTCTTCATTATTTTTTATCGCGCGTTCGAGATCATCAACAACAGGAAGTAAACTTTTAATAATTTCTGCTCCTGCTGTATTTAATAATTCAATACGTTCTTTGGTTGTACGTTTACGAAAATTATCAAATTCAGAGTAAAGTCGAAGGTGTTTATCGTTCAACATGGTAACCTGTTCTTCCAATTCCGCAATTCGTTTCGCGTTTTCATCAACAGGAACTTCAGGAAGATCGTGTTGCTCCTGATCGTTTGAATTTACAGGAGTTTCATTTGCATTCTCGTTCGTCATATTCTCTTTACTTTTTTTCTTCCAATTCATGGCCATATTCGGTACTAACTAAGTCAAATTCTGAGCCAGCAAAGATAATACGCCAGATTGTCAGAAATGCGTGATTTTATAGAGATTTTAGGAAAAAATATGGAATTATTAGCAGGAGTTTTGCCATCATTCGACGGGCTCATGACAGGCTCCGGCATAGCGACACAGTTACATTAAAAAAAACCTCCCCTTTTCAGAAGCGGTTTCCATGAGAAAATAAAGTGTTTTTAATTTGTTTTCACCATTCGTTTTGTATCTGCAATTTGCCCATCCACAATTAAGGCGTAAGAATAAATTCCATTGCTCAAATCATTTGCAAAAACATTTATCTGTCCTTTTCCGCGGGCTGTGAGATCAACTAATTTTATTAATTTTCAGATGAAGACGATCAATAGTGGGAAACCGTCTTCTAAATTATTTCCCATTGCAATACGACCGTCTAAGGGACCAAAACCTCCGTCTTTGATGATCATTCGGTTTCCTAAACCTGGTGTTGCGGTATAAATTGAGTTTTTCAAAATTTTCATTAAAAATGGTTAAAAAAAAATGCTACCTAAGGCAGCATTTTAAACAATTATAAAATAGTTAAAATTATATTCTTACTTTTTCTTCTCTTTTGATTTTCCTTTCTTCTTTTGAATTACCTGAGTTGCTAAAGCTTGGGGTAACTGTTCGCCACGCAAACCTTTAGCTAAAATAACACCATTGCCATCAATCAAAAAATTGGTTGGAATTGAATTAATCTGATACGGTTGTGCAATGGCGCTTTGCCAGCCCATCAAATCACTCACGTGATAAGGCCAAGTTAAATTATCCTGTTTTATTGCATTCATCCAAGCTGTTTCATTTTTATCAAGTGAAACACTAAAAACTGTAAATCCTTCGCTGTTTACAAAAGTTGAATCTTTATAACCAAGAAACGTTTTTACAACCATTGGATTCTCCATCCTACAAGGACCACACCAAGATGCCCAAAAGTCAATCAATACCATTTTACCACGGAGAGAGGAAAGTGAAATGATGGTACCATCTGGAGATTTCATACTAATTTCAGGTGCAATGTTTCCTACATTTAAACCAGTTACTTTGTCCGCAACTTGTGAAAACGAAATTAGTGGAAGTAATAAAAATGCAGTTAAAAGAGATTTTGTGTGTGTCATTTTGAAGTTTTTATTGTTTTGTTTTAATTAGTATTTAAACCTTAGCCCTTCCTTACAATATCTGCGCCAAGTTTTCTTAAGCGCTCATCAATATTCTGATAACCACGATCAATTTGTTCAATATTGTGAATCGTGCTTTTTCCAGTGGCAGAAAGCGCTGCAATTAAAAGCGATACTCCTGCGCGAATATCGGGAGATGTCATTGTTACGCCACGCAAATGATGTCCGCGGCCGAGACCAATTACAGTTGCACGATGTGGGTCGCAAAGAATAATCTGCGCGCCCATGTCAATGAGTTTATCGACAAAAAATAATCGACTCTCAAACATCTTTTGGTGGATGAGCACACTTCCTTTCGCTTGGGTAGCAACAACCAAAATAATACTTAATAGGTCAGGAGTAAAGCCAGGCCATGGCGCATCTGAAATAGTCAGAATACTTCCATCAATGAATGTGTCAATTTCATACGATTCTTGTGCTGGAATAAAAATATCATCTCCCCTGCGTTCAATTTTTATTCCAAGTCGTTGAAACACGGAAGGGATCACACCAAGACTTTCAAACGAAACATTCTTAATTGTAATTTCCGATTGTGTCATCGCGGCAAGACCAATAAAACTTCCTACTTCAATCATGTCTGGTAATAAACGATGTTCTGTTCCACCGAGTTTTTCTACTCCTTCTATTGTCAATAAATTTGACCCAATACCTGAAATTTTTGCGCCCATTCGATTGAGCATGTTACACAATTGTTGAAGATAGGGCTCACAAGCAGCATTGTAAATTGTAGTAATTCCGCTTGCAAGAGATGCGGCCATCAAGATATTTGCGGTTCCAGTAACGGAGGCCTCATCAAGTAACATGTATGCGCCTTTCAAACGATTTGCCTCAACCTGATAAAATTCATTAACAGCATCGTAGGTAAATTTCGCACCAAGTTTTTCGAAACCAATAAAGTGTGTATCCAAACGCCGTCGACCAATTTTATCGCCACCTGGCTTAGGAATATAGCCCCGACCAAAGCGAGTGAGCAAAGGCCCAACAATCATAATTGATCCACGAAGTGCGCCACCTTTATTTTTAAATTTTTCTGAATTGATATAATCTATATTTACTTCATCCGCTTGAAAAGTAAATTGCTCGTGAGCAGTTTTTTCAACTTTCACACCTAAATCACGCAAAAGATCGATTAATTTATTGACATCGATAATATCTGGGATATTATTAATGACTACTTTTTCGGGTGTTAAAAGAACGGCAGAAATAATCTGCAAAGCTTCATTTTTTGCGCCTTGTGGTGTTAATTCACCTTTGAGTTGCTTACCACCAATAATTTCAAATGATGCCATTTTAATGTGTCTTTAGGTCTTTGGGGTCTGAAATAAATTATTTCAATTCACAAAAATTATCTTTTCTTTTTTTTATGCATGTTATTACTTTTCTTCTTAACAGCATGCTGAATTTGATTCTGAGGGATTGCATTTTTCGGAAGGATTTCACTGGTATGTAAAAACCTGAAATTCTCACCGACTTTTAAATTTCCTTCCGATAAGTTCTCCAATTGTTCCAAAATAAGTTGATCATTTACAGAATCACGATTCCAATTTAAATAATGTCGTTTCATTAACTGCGCTAGTTGTTCTGTAAAAACTTCCTTTGCTTTAGGATCCGTTTCAGCAAGAGCTTTTTTCAACAAATCTTCTAAAATTTTTCCATAATGTTTAAAGCGAATAGAGCTCTTTGGATAAGGAACAATTTCAGGTTTTGATTCAATTAACTCTGGCCTTGGTTTTGGAAAAGGGCTATCGATATCTAATTTATAATTAGAAATAATATGTAAATGGTCCCATATTTTATGCTCATACTCAGCAAACTCTTTCATCTGAGGATTTAAAATAATCATTACACGAACGATGGAACTTGCACAACGACTTCGTTCATTACGATCTTCCAAAGTGAGGCAATATTCAATCATCCGATGAATGCTTCTGCCATATTCGGCATTAGTCATTACTGAAAGACTTGTATTGTACTGCATCCCCGTGGAATTGGAGCTTGATTCTTTTGTCATTTTATAATTAATAAATGTTGGGAATATCTTTGAAAGATATGTACAAATATACAGAATTTAGACCAATTAATCCCTGTTTTCGTAAATTTCAGGAGTGGGACATGTCACAATGGACATTGCCGCTTAATGCTAAATTTAGAATCTGCCTGTTAGCGTACAGTAATAGCATTAAATTTGCAAACACATGAATTTCAACAAACCGCTTTATTACCTTATTTTGATTCCAATTTCACTGCTGCCATTTTTTATGCTGCATGGCATCTCCCGTATTTTATACTTTACAATTTATTACCTAATCGGTTATCGTAAAAAAGTGGTACGCGAGAATATATATAATTCTTTCCCTCAAAAAAATGAATTGGAAAGAATTCTTCTTGCTAAAAAATTTTACAAACAGCTTTGTGATGTAATATTGGAAAGCATTAAAATTTTTACGATTTCAAAAAAACATTTGTCCAAACACATTAATTGTATTAACCCAGAAGTAATCAACAAGTATTACGAACAAGGTAAAAATGTGATAATAGCCGTTGGCCACTGTAACAGTTGGGAACTCATGTTAACTGGTATCGACTCTTTTATTAAACATAAAGCTGTTGTCATCTACCAACCATTGAGCAATCAATATTTAGATAAAAAATTGATTGAAGCAAGAAGTAAGCAGGGCACAGTTATGCTTCCAGCTAAAAATGTAAAATCATTTTATAATATGCCATCGGAACATTTACATGCAACTGTTTTTGCAATCGACCAGGCGCCATCTGATCCGACGAAATGTTATTGGATGAAATTTTTAAATCAAGATACTCCTGTTTTATTCGGAACAGAGCGGTATGCAAAAGAATACGACCTGCCTGTACTTTACGCTCGTTTAAATAAATTGAAGCGTGGCTATTACACATTAGAATTTGTTGAAGTAGTCGTAAATGCTGCAGCAACAGAATACGGAGAAATCACAGAAAGAGTAACCCAATTATTGGAAAAAGATATTTTAAAATATCCTGAATTTTGGCTTTGGTCACATAAAAGATGGAAACATAAAAGGACAACTACAACTTCTTAATTCATTAATGAAGTAGCTCTGTACGCTTTTTTAAAGCGTATGATTCAAAAGCTTTCCGCTATTCATCAATTTTGTCAAATACTTTTCTGTGCGCACATTTTTCATTAATTCAATATGCCCTAGATGGTGGCAATCGCTACCAATAAATTCGTACCAACCTTTATCAATCATCAACTCGGCAATTTTTTTAGTTGCAGGAGAATAATGACCTGTCAACGCATTAATATTCAGTTGAAATAAAACACCTCTATCCTTTAATTTCTCATAATGCTCCAGTTTTTTGGTAAACCAAAAAGGATACCTTTCAGGGTGCGCTAAAACAGGTTTGTAACCACTCGTTTGTAATTGAAAAATAAATGAATCAAGATTATCAGGAGCATTCATATAAGAAACTTCAAAAAGCAGGTAATCGAGACCAAATGTGAGTAAGCGCTCGTTATTAATTTTATTTTCAAGTTCAAAATCATAATAATATTCAGCAGCAGCAGCAATTTCTAATTGAATTCCTTCTGCTTTTGCAGCAGTGCGAAGTTGGTCAAGCCCCCCGTTAATAATAGCAGGAGTATTTCTAAAAAAATCACTCATTACATGTGGTGTTGTAATGACTTTTTTATATCCGAAATCTTCTATCGCTTTCAGCATTTGGATGGAATCCTCCATCTTTTTTGCACCGTCATCAATTCCAGGAATAAAATGCGAATGCAAATCACAGTTTAGCAAACCGAGATCTGCTAAATTCCCAGTATTAGACTTTTTGAAAATATTTGAGAAAATATTCATTGGTTCAAAAGGTGAAGATAGTTAATGAATATTAATTGATGCTTAAATAAAATTATTCAAAAAACCTATCCCTCTAATTTCCCTTTGAGCGCTGCTAATTGATCTTGCCAATCATTTCCAGTTTTTTGCTTAGACGATGGAGCGATTTTAGGAATAGAAATTTTTGTTTGAATTTTGGAAGAAGCGGTTTCTCCTTTCATTGAGAGTGCAATTCGTTTCCTCGCTGCATCAACTTCGGTTACGATCACCATTACTTGCTGCTGAACTTTAACTACTTTATTTGGATCATCCACAAACTGATCAGACAATTGCGAAATATGTACAAGGCCGTCTTGATGAACACCAATATCTACAAACGCTCCAAAATTTGTTACGTTAGTAACAATTCCAGGAAGACGCATACCTTCCCGTAAATCTTCAATACAATTAACTCCATCTTGAAACTTGAATGCTTCAAAAGATTTCCGTGGATCTCGTCCCGGTTTTTCTAACTCCGATAAAATATCCTTTAATGTTGGAAGTCCAATAACTGACGTAACATATTTTTGTGGATTGATTTTCGCACGCAGTTCTTTGTCTCTAATTAGATCATCAATCTCACAAGAAAGATCTCTGGCCATTTGCTCCACAATTGAATAAGATTCTGGATGCACTGCACTTCGGTCTAGCAGATGTTTCGCATCACGTATTCTTAAAAATCCTGCGGCTTGTTCAAATGCTTTCTCACCAAGACGTGCAACTTTTTTCAACTCTTTTCTTGATTTAAATGGTCCGTTTTCGTCACGATGATCCACAATACTTTTCGCGATACCCGGACCAATTCCTGAAACATAAGAAAGTAATTGTTTACTCGCAGTATTCAATTCCACCCCAACGGCATTCACACAACTTTCAACCACTTCATCCAATTTCTTTTTCAAAAGGGGTTGATCAACATCGTGCTGGTACTGCCCTACTCCTATAGATTTAGGGTCCAATTTTACTAATTCCGCAAGTGGATCAGCTAATCGTCTTCCAATAGACACTGCACCGCGGACTGTTAAATCTAAATCAGGAAACTCTTCGCGAGCAACGGCGGATGCAGAATAAATTGATGCGCCACTTTCGCTGACCATCACCACAGAAATCTCCTTGGGTAATTCAGGTATTTTACGAATAAACTCTTCCGTTTCTCTTCCTGCTGTTCCGTTACCAATGGAAATTGCTTCGACCTGATGTTTTGCAATCAAGCGAAAAAGCGTGTCCTCGGCTTGTATGGCTTCACGTTTTCCAAGATGAGGATAAATAACATCATGCTCCAACAACTTTCCTTGCTCATCAAGTACTACAATTTTACATCCCGTTCGAAAACCAGGATCTACAGCAAGAATTCTTTTTTGACCGAGTGGCGATGACAATAAAAGTTCGCGAAGGTTTTGTGCGAAGACTTCGATTGCTTTAATATCTGAAACATCTTTTGTGAGTTCGCGGAATTCTGTTTCTAGTGTAGGTTGTAAAAGTCTCTTATAAGAACCGGAAACAGCAGCTTTCATCTGTTCGCCCACTTCACCTCTGCCTTTTACAAATTTCTTTTCGAGTAATTGTAAAGCGGAATCTATATCAGGAGCAAAATCCAATAAGAGAATTCCTTCATTTTCTCCGCGACGCATCGCTAACATACGGTGAGAAGGGCAAATCATTAGTTTTTCATCCCAATTAAAATAATCTCGGAACTTTTCTCCATCTGTTTCTTTTCCTACAACTACACGACTGCGAATGAGCGCTGTCTCACGAAAAAGTTTTCGTAATCCATCACGTGCTTCAATATTCTCAGAAATAATTTCTGCAACAATATCTCGCGCTCCATCTAACGCATCATGCGCATCGGCCACACCTTTAAGGACATCAATATACTTTGTGGCTTCTAATTGAACATCAAAATTTCCTTGCTCTAAAATTTTCAGGGCCAATGGCTCTAAGCCTTTTTCTCGTGCTGTAGTTGCTCTTGTCTTTCGTTTGGGTTTATATGGAAGGTACAAATCTTCTAGTTGAAGAATATTGGTTGCCTTTACAATTTGCTCGCGAAGCTCATCTGTAAGTTTTCCTTGTCCTTCAATTGTTTCGAGAATAAATGCACGTCGTTTTTCCAACTCACGAAACAGAGCCATCTTATCACGTACATCCATAATTTGAACCTCATCGAGTGAACCTGTCATTTCTTTTCGATAACGCGCTAAAAAAGGAACTGTTGCGCCTTCATCTAGAAGTTCAATGGTAGTTTCCACTTGCTTTACATCGATATTGAGAAGGACAGCAACTCTTCGGATATTTAAACGTTCAGATAAATCAGCCACAAATTGAATAGGTTAAAATAGTTGAGAACAAATATAACATGCGGAAGCAAGGAATACTCCGATAATTTTTGAACAAGAAAAATTGTGGATAAATTTAAAATTCGATATTTCTATCGCTTACTATATTGCTGCTCGTAATAGTTGGAATAATTTCCAGAAGTAACATTATCCAACCAGATTTGATTATTTAAATACCAATCGACCGTTTTCTCCAATCCTTCTTCAAACTTCAAACTTGGTGTCCAACCAAGTTCATCCTGCAATTTCTTAGAATCGATGGCGTAACGTAAATCATGTCCCGCACGATCTTTTACAAATGAAATTAATTTTTCAGATGTCCCATCAGGTCGATTTAACTTCTTATCCATAATGCGACAAAGCAATAAAATTAAATCGATATTTTTCCACTCATTATGCCCGCCGATATTGTACGTGTCACCATTTTTGCCTTTGTGTAGAATCACATCAATTGCTCGTGCATGGTCTTCTACCCACAACCAATCTCGAATATTTTCACCTTTCCCATATACCGGAACGGCTTTGCTATTACAGATATTATTAATCGCAAGTGGAATTAATTTTTCCGGGAAATGATGTGACCCATAATTATTTGAGCAATTAGAAATAACTATCGGTAAACCATACGTGTCGTGGTAGGCACGAACGAAATGATCCGAACTTGCTTTAGCAGCAGAATAAGGAGAATGTGGGTCATACTTTGTATGCTCTGTAAAAAGACCTGTTTCGCCTAAAGCACCATAAACTTCATCGGTACTGATGTGGTAAAATCTTTTTTCTGAATACTTACCATTCCAACTATTTTTTACACTGTTCAAAAGATTAACGGTACCAACTACATTAGTCATTACAAATTCAATAGGATTTGAAATGGAGCGGTCCACGTGTGATTCGGCAGCCAAATGAATCACATAGGTAAAATCATATTTCAAAAACAAATCGTCTAAGAAATTTGCATCACAAATAGTTCCTTTTACAAAAGTATAATTTGATTTATTTTCAATGTCTTTAAGATTATCTAAATTCCCAGCATATGTAAGTGAATCTAAATTTACAATGTTATAATCAGGGTATTTATTTACAAATAAACGAACCACATGCGATCCGATGAATCCAGCACCTCCAGTGATCAGAATGTTTTTCATTACTCAAATATTAGAATAGTTTCAAAAAAGAGAATAATTACAAGCTCCAATAGTTCAATTTTTTTATTTTATTTCTATAAAATCCTTTGATGTCTGTTAATACACCTTTTGCACTCATTATAGAAGAAAAATATTTTTCGGTAAGCTGTTTGTATTCTTTATGACCAACAGCAACAATCACTCCATCATACCCTTTTCCTATTTTATTTAAGCCAAAACCATACTCGTGTTTCAACTCTTCACTGCTTGCATTCGGATCTGAAACATCCACCTTAACACCGAAAGATTTTAATTCTTTTACGATATCCGAAACTTTTGAATTTCTTATATCCGAAACATCTTCTTTAAATGTCGCGCCCATCACCAAAACTTTTGAACCATTAATATTTTTTCCAGCAGCAATTATTTTTTTTACAGTTGTTTTAGCAACATAAAAACCCATTGAATCGTTTATATAACGGCCAGAATTAATAACACGTGAATGGTAACCAAGGGCTTCTGCTTTATGCGTCAGGTAATAAGGGTCAACGCCTATACAATGACCGCCAACTAGGCCAGGTGAAAACTTTAAGAAATTCCATTTAGTTCCCGCTGCTTCCAAAACATCATACGTATTAATTCCCATTCGCGAAAAGATAATTGACAACTCATTCATCAATGAAATATTAACGTCGCGTTGCGTATTCTCAATAATTTTACAAGCTTCCGCAACTTTGATAGAGGTTGCACGATGTGTACCTGGTTCTACAATAATTTCATAAGTCTTGGCAATATTATCTAAACTTATCGCATCACAACCAGCCACAACTTTCAAAATTTTTGTAATGGTATGTTCTTTGTCGCCGGGATTAATGCGCTCTGGCGAATAACCTACTTTAAAATCCTTTTTGAATTTCAAACCGGATTCTTTTTCTAAAATAGGAATACAATCTTCTTCCGTACATCCAGGGTAAACGGTAGATTCGTAAACAACATAATCTCCTTTTTTCAAACATTTTCCAACAGTTGCGGAGGCGGAGAGTAACGGTTTTAAATTGGGTAAATTATGCTCATCAATCGGTGTAGGAACAGCTATAATAAAAAATTGGGCCTCTTTTAATTTTGAAACTGAAACAGTAAATTCAACATCACTTCCTTTAAAATCCGCTTTGGTTAATTCCTGACTTGGGTCTATTCCCTTTTGCATCATCTTTACACGCTTCTCGTTGATGTCAAAACCAATAACTTTTGATTTTTTCCCGAATGCCAATGCAATCGGAAGTCCTACATAACCAAGCCCAACTATTCCAATTTTAGCTTGTCCATTTTTTATGTCGTTATAAATTCCCATACTTTAACTTTTACGATCAGATTTTCTTATTGAATAAATTCGTTCTATCATATCCACAACCTTCAAACCTTCTAATGCGTTTGTAGTTATTGTTGTTTTACCACTTAGTGTATCGATGACATTTTGGATAAGGAAATGATGATTATTAGCAGAACCTTTATATGCGCCGTAATCATTTGCTGGCGCTGTGGCATCCAACTTTGGCAAAATATAGTCTTGTATGTGACAATATTCAACCTCATCCATATATTGTCCACCAATTTTTACACTTCCCTTACTTCCAATAATAGTAATACTACTTTCCAGGTTTTTATCCCAAACCGCAGTGGAGTAATTAATACTACCCATTCCTCCATTCACAAAATCAAAACTAATAAATCCAGAATCTTCAAACTCAGTTAAATTTTCGTGGTTAAAATCTTGAAATTTAGCTTGTATGTTTTTGATGTCGCCAAACAACCAATAAAGTAAATCTATCCAATGCGAAAATTGCGTAAACAAAGTTCCTCCATCTAAATGTTGCGTTCCTTTCCAACCCCCATTTTTATAATACCGTTCATCACGATTCCAGTAGCAATTCAATTGAACCATAAAAACTTCGCCAATAATCTTTTTATCTACAACATCCTTAACCCATACTGCAGGGGGCGAATAGCGATTTTGCATCACACAAAATACTTGACGATGATTTTGTAACGCTTTATAAATTATATTTTCACAGTCAGATTTAAGCAAAGCCATCGGCTTTTCCATAACAACATGCTTACTTGCTTCTAGTACTTTCAATGCATGCGCTGCGTGCAAACCATTAGGCGTACAAACACTCACCACATCTACATCAGCGTGCTGGTTCAAAAGCTCATCAACAGATTGATAATAAGATTCTTTTATTTCTGCGTTGCCCGTTTGACTTTTAGAAAGCACATCACACACTGCAACCAATTCAGCACCTGGGTTACGACGCACCATTTCAGCATGACGTTTACCAATATGACCTTGACCAATGATTGCAAATTTTATCATATCCATAAAATGCTTTACAACTTAATAACTTTATTGTTCTCCAATTTATATTTTTCATTGCTCTCCGAGCAAATTGCAATCCCGTTGCTATCAAAAGCTAAGCGATGGCCAAATTCACTCATCCATCCTAATTGTTTAGCCGGATTACCAACAACACAAGCATAGGGCAGAATGGTTTTTGTCACAACCGCACCTGCACCAATAAAAGCATATTCACCAATATCATGTCCACAAACAATAGTTGCATTTGCGCCTATGCTAGCACCCTTACCAACATGTGTTTTTGAATATTGCCCTCGACGAACAACAGCACTTCTTGGATTTGTAATATTAGTAAAAACACAAGAAGGTCCAAGAAAAACATCGTCTGCACATGTAACACCAGTATAGAGTGAAACATTATTCTGAATTTTCACATTTTTTCCAAGAACAACTTCTGAAGCAATCACAACATTTTGTCCAATATTGCAACCTTCACCAATAACACAATTGGACATGACATGAGAAAAATGCCAAATTTTAACTCCTTTAGCGATTTTGCATCCATCATCGATAATTGCTGTTGGATGTGCGAAATATTCCTTTTCCATATTCGTATTAATACGGTGCTAAGATAAGTGTTTTTAGAAGTTAAATTGGCTCAAAACGTTCCCAAACAACAAGTGAAATAAGTAATGCTTATTTTTTTGTAAAATCGCGATGGTCTTTTTTATATAATTCATCATTGGAAAGTCCTTTGAAGTAAGCATAAGTTCTTTTCAAACCTTCTGCACGATTCACTTTTGGTTCCCAATTTAAAATTTTTCTTGCTATTGTAATATCAGGTTGACGCTGTTTGGGATCATCTTGTGGAAGCTCGCGGTAAACAATTTTTTGTGAAGTACCTGTGAGCTTAATAATTTCTTCGGCGAAATCTTTAATTGTAATTTCTTGTGGATTTCCAACGTTAATTGGATTCACATAATCACATAACAACAAACGAAAAATCCCTTCAACTAAATCATCAACATAACAAAATGATCGTGTTTGAGAGCCATCTCCAAAAATGGTAAGATCCTCGCCACGTAATGCCTGTCCAATAAATGCAGGTAAAACACGACCATCGTTTAAGCGCATGCGAGGTCCGTAAGTATTAAAAATACGTATGATTCGTGTTTCAAGTCCGTGATAGGTATGATAGGCCATCGTCATGGCTTCCATGAAACGTTTTGCCTCATCATAAACACCACGAGGTCCAATTGGATTTACGTTTCCCCAATAATCCTCAGTTTGAGGATGAACAGTTGGATCTCCGTAAACCTCAGAAGTTGATGCAACAAGAATTCTCGCTTTTTTCACTCGGGCGAGACCAAGAAGATTGTGCGTTCCTAATGAGCTAACTTTTAATGTCTGAATTGGAATTTTTAAATAATCAATAGGACTTGCCGGCGATGCAAAATGTAAAATATAATCTAGCTCGCCAGGAATAAAAACAAACTTTGACACATCGTGGTGATGAAATTCAAAACATTTGTTCTTAAATAAATGTTCGATGTTTTTTAAATCCCCCGTAATGAGATTATCCATTCCAACAACAAAATATCCTTCCTTAATAAAACGATCGCAAAGGTGTGATCCTAAAAATCCAGCAGCTCCTGTAATTAAAATTCTTTTTGCCATAATATAAATTTATTGTTGGCTGACAACAGCTCTTCCAATGCTACTATAATAAAATCCTTTGTGCTGCATTTGTTCTAAACTATACAAATTTCTTCCATCAAAAATTACATTGTTTTTCATCAGCAATTTAATTTTCTCGAAATCAGGAGTACGAAACAAACTCCACTCCGTACAAATAATTAATGCATCGGCTTCATTCAAAATAGCATACTCATCAACACCGTATTCAATTTTATCTCCTAAAACTTTGGCAACATTATTCATTGCTTCAGGGTCGTAGGCCACAACACGTGCACCAGCGTTCAACAATTCATCAATAATATAAAGAGAAGGTGACTCACGAATATCATCGGTGTCTGGTTTAAATGCAAGTCCCCATACTGCTATTTTTTTCCCTTTCAATTGATTATTAAAAAAGGATTTTATTTTAGGTACAATTACCGTTTTCTGTTTATCATTAATTTCCATTACAGCATTCAGAATCTTCATTTCCTGATCTACATCACGTGCAGCTTTTGCAAGGGCCTGAACATCTTTTGGAAAACAACTTCCACCATAACCGATTCCAGGAAAAAGGAATCGCTTGCCAATCCGTTCGTCTGCCCCCATTCCAATCCTGACCATATCTACGTTCGCGCCAAGCACTTCGCATAAATTCGCGATTTCATTCATGAACGTAATTTTTGTTGCGAGAAATGCGTTGGCTGCATATTTTGTAAGCTCTGCAGATTTTTCATCCATAAAAATAATTGGATTCCCCTGCCTAACATAGGGCTTATATAATTCTTCCATACAAATTTTTGCACGGTTACTCTGTGTTCCAATTACTACCCGATCGGGGCGCATAAAATCATCAACAGCAAATCCTTCGCGTAAAAACTCTGGATTAGAAACTACATCAAACGCTACTTTAGCATTTTTTGCAATGGCCGCATAAACTTTTTCTGCGGTTCCCACAGGGACAGTACTTTTATCAACTATAATTTTATATCCTTTAATAAGTTTACCAAGTTCTTCAGCAACACCTAGCACATAGGATAAGTCAGCCGAACCATCTTCATCGGGTGGCGTTGGTAAAGCAAGAAAAATTATTTCCGCATTTTCAATTGCTTTTTCCAAATTTGTTGTAAAAAATAATCGGCCTTGCTTAATATTACGTTCAAACAATGAATCAAGATGGGGTTCGTAAATAGGAATAATTCCACTTTGCATTTTTTCGACTTTCAGTGCATCGATATCAACACAAGTAACGTGATTACCGGTTTCAGCAAGACAAGTCCCTGTGACAAGCCCAACATATCCAGAACCTACAACAGCAATATTCATATTTAAAAAATTAAACTTCGTTTAGTTAATTAATTCTAACACATTATCACAAATAAATTTTAATGTCACTTCATCAAGTTCTGTATGAATAGGAAGAGAAATCACATTTGCACAAAGTTGCTCTGTAACTGGAAAATCACCCTCTTTATACCTTTGATTTGCATATGCCTTTTGTAAATGAAGAGGCACAGGATAATAAACCATTGCAGGAATCCCTCTTGCTGCAAGCTGTTCACGTAATTTTGCACGATCAACTCCTACAAGTGTAAGTGTATATTGATGAAAAACATGAGTGCTATTTTTAACTCGCACTGGAATTTTTAACTTAGGATGAGCAGCGAAATAATTATCATAATAAGCAGCAACAGAATTTCGTGCGGCAGCATATTCATCAAGGTGACGTAGTTTGATTCGAAGTACAGCCGCCTGAATACTATCTAAACGAGAATTTACTCCAACAGCATCATGGTAATACTGTTGACTTTGTCCGTGGTTAGCAATCATTTTAATTTTTGCAGCAAGAGAATCATTGTTAGTATAAATTGCGCCTCCATCACCATAACAACCTAAATTTTTGGAGGGGAAAAAAGAAGTGCAGCCAACGTCTCCAATTGTTCCAGCCTTTTGCATTTTGCCATCACTAAAAATATAATCGGATCCAATTGCTTGAGCGACGTCCTCGATTACAAATAAATTGTGCTTTTTCGCTAGCGCAGTAATTTGCTCCATTGCTGCACATTGTCCAAATAAATGAACAGGAACAATTGCTTTTGTATTTGGTGTAATTGCTTTTTCAACCGCCTCTATATTTATTTGAAATGTATCGGAATAGACATCCACAAGCACAGGCGTTAAACCCAAAAGTGCAATAACTTCAGCAGTTGCAACATAAGTAAAATTAGCAGTAATGACTTCATCACCTGTTTTTAAACCCAGTGCCATCATTGCAATTTGTAACGCATCAGTTCCATTTGCACAAGGAATGACATGCTTCACTCCAAGATATTTTTCAAGTTCGGTTTTAAATTCTTTTACTTCTGGACCATTAATAAAAGCCGATGATTGAATTACACCTAGTACAGCCAGGTCAATTTCCGCTTGGATTTTTTCATATTGTCCAAGCAAATCTACCATCTGTATTTTCTTCAAATTTTTCTCCATAATACTATGGTTTTCAGTCTGCGAAGATAGTGAATTTTGGATGAACACTCTCGTTGAGATAGCCCGTATAATCTTCAAATTGGCTACCTTTATCAAATGAAGTTAAAAACTATCGCATTATTTTTATTCGCGATGTCATCCCTCGTTGCAGTTGGTCAGGCCGTCCGTCAGGAAAAGAAAATGACGAAAAATAATCTTCATAAAAATAAATTAGAATTCGATTCATTGGTTCCCGGATTTACACTTGCATTTTCCTATGGCTACCAATACCCAGGTGGCGATTTGCTTTGGAGATTTGGTCCTAATTCCAATGCTGGAGCTTCGCTTACTTATAAGAATAATAACAATGTATTTTTCATGGCACAATGGGGTTTTATTTTTGGTAAAAACTTACGTGGGCAAAACCCTCTTGATAGCATCTCAACTTCAGATGGACACGTAATTGATAAAGAAGGGAAAGCGGCAGATGTACGGATTTTTGAACGGGGATTTACTTTAAGTATTTCCGCAGGAAAAATATTCAATACATTTTTATCACCTAATAAAAATAGCGGCCTACTATTAACGGGGGGATTTGGATATTTACAACACAAATTTAAAATATACGATAATGGATCTCGCACACCCCAACTGACAAAAGAATATCTAAAGGGATATGATCGACTAACAAGCGGGGTAGCTATAACAGAATTCATTGGATATTGGTTTATGAGTAAAAACCAATATGTAAATTTTTACGGCGGATTTGAATTTACACAAGGATTTACAAAAAGCAGAAGATCTTGGGATTATAATTTAATGCGAGCAGATACCGAAAGTCGTATCGACTTACTATCTGGTTTGAGAATAGGATGGATCATTCCGCTTTACAAAAAGAATGCTGCTACTAAATATTATTATTAAATCTGTATGAGGGCGCTTTATTCTCTCGGTGTTATTTTCTTCGGGATAAGTATCCGAATTGCTTCGCTTTTTAACTCAAAAGCTAAATTATGGGTGAGCGGACGAAAAAATCTTTTTGAAAAGCTGGAGAGCTATTTTAAAAATAATAATTCAAAAATCGCATGGTTCCATTGTGCCTCACTTGGCGAATTCGAACAAGGTCGTCCAATTATAGAGGAATTCAAAAAAAGAAATTCGGACTTTAAAATTCTTTTAACTTTTTTTTCACCATCAGGCTACGAGGTAAGAAAAAATTTCCCTGGAGCCGATTTTGTTTGTTATTTACCACTCGATACAGTAGCAAACGCAAAACGATTCGTTGAGTTAATAAACCCAACGATAGTCTACTTCGTCAAATATGAATTCTGGCTTAATTTTCTTTTCGAATTTAGAAAAAGAAAAATCCCTCACTTCTTAGTTTCTGCTGTATTCAGAGAAGATCAAATTTTCTTCAAATCATATGGAAAGATATTTTGTGATGCACTAAAAGGGTTTTCATATATTTTTACACAGGAAAGCAAATCGTTGGATTTATTAAATTCAATAGGAATTACAAAATCAGCTGTTGCAGGAGACACAAGATTTGACCGTGTAGCAGACATTGCAATAAATTCAACTGCAATTCCAATCGCAAAATCATTTGCAGGTGACTCACAAAAAGTAATTGTTGCCGGGAGCACATGGGTTACAGATGAAGAGAAACTCGTTCCTGCCGTTAAAGGGATGTTAGCAAGAGGATGGAAGTTATTAATTGCCCCACATGAATTAGGTGAAGCGCATTTGATTTCAATTGAAAAAGAATTACGTAAAATTGGAATTCAAGGCAATGAAATTATCCGTTTTTCAATTGCAAACGAACAACTAGCAAACACAAAGAAAGTTCTGATTGTTGATAATATCGGAATGTTATCTTCTCTATACGCATATGGTAAAATCGCCTACATAGGTGGGGGTTTTGGGAAGAGCATTCACAATATTTTAGAGGCTGCTGTTTTCGGTATGCCAATTATTTTTGGACCAAAATTTGAGAAGTTCATTGAAGCTAAACAACTTATTTCTATTGGAGCCGCTATTACTGTAAACAATGAAATAGAATTAAAAAACACACTAGAAAAATTCGAAGAGGATGAAGAACTTCGATTGCGTTTGGCAAGTAAAGCACATGATTATATCCAAAATAATCGGGGTGCCACGGAACTAATTTTTAAAAATTCATCATTATTCATTAATCATTAAAAACCCAAGCGAGTCCAAATTTTAGGACAAAATCATTTTGTGGATAATGTGGTATGATAATATAATTTCGCCCCATCATACCTGCATTCAAATGATCAGCCTTTACAAATACTCTTACTGGTTTTATTTTAATACTAAGCCAGGGTGAAAGAAAAATATAATTGCCAACTACATTACTATTTTGAATATAAAATTGTGCGAGATTAGGATTGTATGCATCAGCAAAATAGGCCGAAAAATAAGTTGCATCAAGTCCAACTTGTAATTGCAATGCGTTTTTAAAAATACAAAAATCTCCGTAAACAGATTCCCTGACTATAAATTCAGGCAACCGAATTGGCGAACCAACAGACAACTTATTATAAGTAAAGTTTGTGCTTGACTTAAATTTTTTAGTTTTAACAGAAAGTAAAAGCTGTCCTAATAAAGCATTCGCTGAGCCAGAAAATTGGACTGGTATTTTATTTTCATCAAAATAAATTGGCATATTATAATTATGAAAACCTCCAACAAGACCTATTACAACAATATTATTTATTGTTTTCCAACCTCTCAGTGAAAAATTTGTTTGGGTGGAAGAATAAAAATCATTAACCCAACCGAAATGATTTCCTGAGTAATGAGAATAAATAAAATCGGGACGTTGTTTTTTTTGTTCTGCTACAAATTCATAATTCGCATCTTTACCAATACGTGCGGATAAAAAATAATCGCCTTTGTTATAACCATTAAAAACTGTCCATGCTGTAACATTAGCTTCAGGAATATTTTTTTTAGAAGTATTAAAATTTATAATTCCATCGATAAGAATATTAGAATATGCCGTTTGAATTGTGTCATTTGAAACAGTTCCAAGCTCATGTCGTAAACCAACCTTACCAAAAAGTTTTCGAGACTGCCCTTCCTTATAAAACTGAAATCTTTCAATCCACAAACCATTTGCAAGTTTCCAATGATTCGTAGAATCTAGCGTTTGGATAGAGTCTTTGAAAATTATTGGATAAAATCCGGATTGCGGATTATCATCCTGGTAAACATAGCTTTCATCTGAAATACTTACGTTATGCACGATTGCATAATTAGGAAATATTTTTGTAGAAATAGGGAGACTGTCACCAAAGGAACTTAATGTGTCAATTACTTCGCCAAAAGCCCAATATTGATTTACCCAAGCACTCCTAACCTGTTGACGAGTTTCGGCTGCATATAAATTAACGGCAACAACACGCCGATCAAGCTGATTTCGAAATAGAAAATCTGAATCATTTGCAATTCCACCATTTTCTTGCACATCGATTGTTGTCCATTTTAAATCTGCAACAAGCGCATACCTTCTTCCTGGGGATCGATACCATCCGTTTAAGTTAACATTTGTATTATTTGTATTTTGTCTTTGATAAAATCCAGCAGAGCGTATACGATTAAAACCCAAAGCAACATTACAGTTATCTCCGAATTGATGAGCGTGAATAATACCAATATTTAATTCCTGCTTTTGTCCTAAAATCAACTGAATTTTAGTGTAGGGAGACGGCGTTTTATAAAAAATTTTATCGTCTGAAAAATTAAGCAAGGGTAAAAAAAATGTGTTTCCTCTATTAGAAAATATGGTTTTAGAAATTTGAGGCAAGGTTATTTTTTTTTCAGGTGCGCCTGCATTCCCTGTATTTGGATGTAGCACTCGATAATTTTGAAAACCGTCTAAACTATTTTGAATAAGGAAAGTCGTTCCGATAACACCAGCATCAAAACCATATTCTTTAAAAAAATAAAATTTTGTAGAATCAACGGGGACTGAAGCAATCTCTTTTTTTATTGAAGCGGATTGGGAAAATCCTTGAGTAGCTCCTGCTGTCTGAAAGAATAATAAAAAAATTATAAAATCTTTTGTTTTAAATTTCATGCAAAATGAATGAGTAACAAAAGTAATAGGATTGCGATGGAATTAGAATAAAAAATGAAACCCCGATCTTTAGGATCGGGGTTTCGGAAAACTGGCAGCGACATACTCTCCCACCTTGTAGGGCAGTACCATCTGCGCGGACGGGCTTAACTTCTCTGTTCGAAATGGGAAGAGGTGTACCCCGTCGCTATAGCCACCATGAATCTTAAATATTTTAAAATAACATAATGGAAGGAAACACAAATTAGAAGCGGCGTCCAAAGAAAGACTAAAGAGCAATTAGTATCGCTCGGCTTTGACATTACTGCCTTTACACCTGCGACCTATCAACGTCGTAGTCTTCGACGGCTCTTAAGGAAGATCTCATCTTGAGGCGAGCTTCGCACTTATATGCTTTCAGCGCTTATCTCATCCAGACTTAGCTACCCTGCGCTGCACCTAGGCGGCACAACAGGCACACTAGCGGTCTGTCCAACTCGGTCCTCTCGTACTAGAGTTAGGTCCCCTCAAATCTCCTACGCCCACAACAGATAGGGACCGAACTGTCTCACGACGTTCTGAACCCAGCTCGCGTGCCACTTTAATCGGCGAACAGCCGAACCCTTGGGACCTTCTCCAGCCCCAGGATGTGACGAG